>NZ_JBHYVA010000422.1:0-7473 GCF_042750055.1 Streptomyces sp. NPDC059456 | reverse complement strand
GGTCCTGGTCCAGGGTGATGCGGCCGAAGTCCATGGCGACCGTCGTGGTCGTCTTGTCCCCGGTGTGGGTCAGATCGTCGATGCCGGCGGACGCGCTGGTCATGACGGCTTCGGTGCGCAGCGGGTTGATCTCGGAGACCGCGCCGACGAACGTGGTCTTGCCCACGCCGAAGCCGCCCGCCACCACGATCTTCGCGGAGGTGGTGGAGCGAGCCGCTCCGCCGTTAGAGCTTGCGAAGTCCACTGAGCACCCTTTCGAGCAGTGTCACATCTGGCTGGCCGCCGGCAGACTCGTCGCCGCCGGGCTGGTGAATGGCGACAAGGCCCGCCTCCGCCAGGTCGGCGACGAGGATTCGGGCGACACCAAGAGGAATGGAGAGAAGTGCCGAGATCTCCGCGACGGATTTGATCTCCTGGCACAGACGGCAGATGCGCTGGTGCTCGGGCAACTGCCCTTGCAGCCGCGCGGGATCGGCCGTGGTACTGACCAGCGCCTCGATGGCGAGCTGGTAGCGCGGCCGGGTACGGCCGCCGGTCATCGCGTACGGACGCACCAGCGGGTTGTGGGCCTTGGGCGCCTGGGGGACGCCCCGCTGGGGCTGCTGACGAGCCCGGTGAGGCGGCTGGACCTGCTGGGGCTGGCCGTACGGCTGCTGCTGGTAGGGATTGTGCTCCGGCATGGGCCGGCTGGGAGAGGAGGGGAAGTTGAAGCGGTTCTGGTCGTGCTGCCCACCCTGCGGCTGCTGAGCGCCGCCATAAGGATGACCTCCGGGTGTTGTCACGTTTCCTCCTCCGACTCCAAGAACGCAGTACTCCCTGTGGAACCGCGCCACCGCACCCTATGGTGCGATGACGCGAAACGCACTGCCTGTTTGCTAGTTGAGAAGACTTCCCTGCAGCTCCGAACGCAGTTCCGGCGTGAGGACACTGCCTGCCCGGTCCACAAGGAGGGCCATCTCGTAGCCCACGAGGCCGATGTCGCACTCGGGGTGCGCGAGCACCGCGAGCGAGGATCCGTCCGAGACGGACATGAGGAAGAGGAATCCCCGGTCCATCTCGACCACGGTCTGGTTGACGGCGCCACCCTCGAAGATGCGGGAGGCTCCGGCGGTCAGCGACGTCAGACCGGAGGCCACGGCCGCCAGCTGATCGGCGCGGTCGCGCGGGAATCCGTCGGACATCGCCAGAAGAAGGCCGTCGGCGGAGACCACCACCGTGTGGGACACCCCGGGGGTGTTGTCCACGAAGTTGGTGATCAACCAGTTCAGGTTCTGTGCCGCCTGGCTCATCGGGCTCACACTAACGCTCCTGGTCATAGCTGTTACTTGACTGCTCAGAACCCGCGCTGCGTCCCTGCTGGACACCGCGCCGCAGGTTGCTCAACCTGCCGCGGACGTCCTCCGGTGCGCGGGAGACCTGGGGGCCGCCCTGCGGGGTCGTCTCCGCTGCGCCCTCGACCAGGTTGGCCTTGGGCACGCGCCGAGGGAGTCCGGACGGGGTGACCCCGCCCGCCTTCGGCTCACGGAGTTTGGCGGCCTGCTGCCAGCGCTCGTCGTTGTTCGAGCGCCAGGCGTTGCTGCCTTCCTCGTCCCGCTCCGGGGCGGCGGGCTGCTGCTGTCGCTGCGGCCGCTGCTCGAAGAGGGATCCGGTGGACTCCGCTTCCTTCTGCGCCGGCTGCCACTGCTGCTGGCTGCCGCGTCGCGGCAGGCCCGCTCCGGTCACTTCGTGGCCGGTGTCGGCAGCGGCGCCCGGACGGTCGAAGCCTACGCGGTCCGCGGCGGGTTCGGGACCGGACTGGGGTTCCGATTCGGTCCCGTATCCCTGCTGGTAGCCGCCCGAATAGGTGTTCTGCTCGGGCCACTCGGCCTGCTGCGACTGGGATGCGTAGCCATCGTCGTACGCCGGGGCGTCCTGCGGGCGATCCTGATAACCGGCTTCCGGATAACCGTAGTCCTGCTGCGGGTACCCCTCGTACCCCTGCTGGGCCCCGTGGGCCTGCCGGGAGTCGTACGAGGTGTCGTAACCGGGCTCGGGCTGCTGCTCGAACTCCTGGTACTGCTGGTAGCCGTGCTCAGGCTGGGGTTCCGCATACTCCTGCTCGGCGTACTCGCCCTGCTGCTCCTGACCGTAGCCCACCTGGGCTTCGAGAGCGGCCCGGCGGTCCTGCTGGGCCAGGGAGCGGCCGACCGGGTCCATGCCGGGGCCCTCGCCGCCCTGCTGGTCGGCGCCGCGGCCCTCGTACCGGGAGTCGTCGAAGCCGAGCTCGGCGGCCGTACGCAGCGGTACGGCCTGCTGGGCCTGCTGCTGCGGGATCATCGACGACACGGTGAAGTCGTCGTCCGGGATCCCCTCGCCACCACCACCATGGGTGATCGCGTCGGGGAGCATGACCAGCGACGTGGTGCCGGCGGCCTCGCCCGAGGGGCGCAGCTGGACGCGGATGTTGTGGCGGTCCGCCAGCCGGCCGACCACGAAGAGACCCATGCGCTGGGAGATCGCGGCGTCCACGGTCGGCGGGTTGGCCAGCTTGTGGTTGATGTCCGCGAAGTCCTCGGCGGTGAGGCCGATGCCCTTGTCGTGGATCTCGACCATGACGCGGCCGTCGGGCAGACGCGTGGCGTTGACGCGGACCTTGGTCTGCGGGGAGGAGAACGTGGTGGCGTTCTCCAGGAGCTCGGCGAGCAGGTGCACGAGGTCGGTCACGGCCTGGCCGTGGATCTCGGCCTCGGAGACGCCCGAGAGCTCGATGCGCTCGTACTGCTCCACCTCGGAGGAGGCGGCGCGCAGGACGTCGACGAGGGGGACCGGCTGGTCCCAGCGGCGGCCCGGTTCCTCACCCGCGAGGATGAGGAGGTTCTCGCCGTTGCGGCGCATGCGCGTGGCCAGGTGGTCCAGGCGGAAGAGGTTCTCCAGCTGGTCCGGGTCGGCCTCGTTGTTCTCCAGGTCGGTGATGAGGGTCAGCTGGCCCTCGATCAGCGACTGGTTGCGTATGGAGAGGTTGGTGAAGATCGCGTTGACGTTGCCCCGCAGGAGCGCCTGCTCGGCGGCGAGCCGGACCGCTTCCCGGTGGACCTGGTCGAAGGCGCGGGCGACCTCGCCGATCTCGTCCTGGGAGTTGATCGGGATCGGCGCGACACGGGTGTCGACCTTGCCGGGGTCGGTGCGCGAGAGCTGGTCGACGAGCATCGGCAGGCGCTGCTCGGCGACGTCGAAGGCGGCGGTGCGCAGCCGGCGCATCGAGCGGCTCATGGAGCGGGCCATCATGCCGGCCAGGATGAAGGCGGCGAGCAGGGCCACGACCACGATGGCGCCGGTCCAGATGGCGTCGTTGCGGGCCGAGTCGGACAGCGCGACGGAGTCGTCGACCGCCTTCGCGAGGAGTTCCTTCTCGATCTCGGCGTAGCCCTCGAACTTGGCGGTGGCCGCGGCCTGCCAGGCCTGCGGAGTGGTGCCGCCGGCGATGATCTTCGCCTTGCCGTCGCCGCTCGCGATCGCGTCGGTCATGCCGGTGAGGGCGGAGCCGTTCACCATGGGCGGAGCCTTGAAGACGGTGCCGGCCTGCTCGGCCTGCTGCTTGGCAGCGGCGAGCTTGGCGGCGCCCTCCTCCGACTTCTTGCCCATGACCTCCTTGAGGCGGTTCACGTCGTCCTCGGTACCCGCCGCGACGTACTCGCCGATGGCGATGTCCTCGAGGTAGGCGTACGAGGAGAAGGCGACGAGCTGGGCCTTGCGGACCTGCTCGTTCTCGTTGGGGCGCACGAGGAGGTGGGTGCCGACCGAGCGCTGGAGCGAGTTGGCGGCCTTGGCCAGTTCGACCGCGTAGACCATGCGGCCGTAGCTGGTGACGTTGCCGGTGCCCAGGCCGAGTTCGTTGGAGAACGTCATGAGGTAGTGCTGGACCAGCACGTACCCCTCTTCGGTCGGGATCGGACCGTTCGCGCTGGGCGGGTTCTTCTTCTCCGTCTCCTGCGCGACGTAGGCGGTGGCGCGGACGGCCGCGAGCTTGGGCTCCTCCTGATGGAAGAGCTCGATGCGGCGCGCCAGCCCCTGGTTCGCGTTGGAGGGGAGGTCCTTGGCGGCCTCGGCGAACTTGGCCTTGGCCGTGTCGGTGGCCGCGTAGGCCTTCGCGACGGCCTCGTTGTTCTTGTCGCCCCGCAGGAGCGGTTCGGCCGTGAGGTCGCGCTCGTTGAGGAGGGCCTGGCCGTATTCGGCCGCCGCCTGGACGATGCGGGCGGTCTTCTCGGCGTCCTTGGCTTCGTTCCAGCTGTCGACGGAGCCCTTCACCTGGAAGCCGCCCATGACCAGTCCGACGAGGACGGGTACGAGCAGGATGGCGTTCAGCTTGGTCGGCACGCGCCAGTTGCGGGGTGCGAACCTGCTGGTGCTGCCGCTCTTCGCCGGCGGGTCCACGGGTACGTCGACGGGCGACGTGCCCGCGCGCTGCGGCGGGGTGAAGTTGCCACGCGCGGGTTCATCCGCGGGGCTCGCGTTGCTTCGCCTCACTCGACCAACAACCTCTCGGCGGTGCTACTAGCTAGTTAGTTGAATTGCAGCACGGTTAACGGCCGTGTTCCAAACACCTGGAATCAGCCATTCCCAGAACCTTACGTGCCACATAAATCGGACATAAAGAGCGAGCTGCGGCAAAAAAGGAGCGGGTTGTGAGCGCAGCGGCACCGCCCGACCGCGCCCTGTGTCCGAGTGGCTGCAATTCTCTGTCGAAACGTTATGAACCAAGAAGGCGGGCCGTGTCCTATGACACAGCCCGCCCTCTCATGTTGTGAAGAACCAGTGGTACTTGAGTGGTGGCCCTTGAGCCGCGTCGCCCGGGTCGTGTTACTTGAGTCGGGCCATGAGGGCGTGCTCGACGAGCGTGATGAGCGCGCTCTTGGCGTCCGCGCGGTGGCGGGCGTCGGTGGTGATGATCGGGGCGTCCGGGCCGATCTGCAGCGCCTCGCGGACTTCCTCCGGGGTGTACGGCTGGTGTCCGTCGAACCCGTTGAGGGCGATGACGAACGGCAGGCCGCTGTTCTCGAAGTAGTCGACCGCGGGGAAGCAGTCCGCCAGGCGCCGCGTGTCGACGAGGACGACGGCGCCGATGGCACCGCGGACGAGGTCGTCCCACATGAACCAGAACCGGTCCTGACCCGGGGTACCGAAGAGGTACAGGATCAGGTCCTGGTCCAGGGTGATGCGGCCGAAGTCCATGGCGACCGTCGTGGTCGTCTTGTCCCCGGTGTGGGTCAGATCGTCGATGCCGGCGGACGCGGACGTCATGACGGCTTCGGTACGCAGCGGATTGATCTCCGAGACGGCCCCGACGAACGTGGTCTTGCCCACGCCGAACCCGCCCGCCACCACGATCTTCGCGGAGGTGGTGGAGCGGGCGGTTCCGCCATTAGAGCTTGCGAAGTCCACTGAGCACCCTTTCGAGCAGCGTTACATCCGGCGTGCCGCCGGCCTCTCCATTGCCCGGCTGGTGGATGGCCACCATTCCGGCCTCCGCCAGGTCGGCGACGAGGATCCGGGCGACACCGAGCGGCATCGACAGCAGTGCGGAGACCTCCGCGACCGACTTGACCTCGCGGCACAGCGTGCAGATGCGCTGGTGCTCGGGAAGCAGGCCGGACAGGTGCATCGGATCGGCCGTGGTGCTCACCAGCGCCTCTATGGCGAGCTGGTAGCGGGGCCGGGTCCGGCCGCCGGTCATCGCGTACGGACGAACGAGCGGCTGGTCGCCTTCCGAGTACGACGAATCGCCGTAACCATCGGAGTAGGCGGGGGGCGGGGTCATTGATCCTCCGGGCTGGACAGCAGTGGTCAGCGTGCCGTCTGACGGGGCGGCCGGTGGGGGGACGGTATGACGGCCTGGCGGTGGTACTGGGTTCCGGGGCCGGAGCCCCGGTTCCCCCGGCCGGAAGTACCGTCCGGCCGGGAGATGTGGCGTCAGATGAGCAGGCTTCCCTGCAGCTCCGCGCGCAGGTCCGGGGTGAGGACGCTGCCGGCGCGGTCCACGAGGAGGGCCATCTCGTAGCCGACGAGGCCGATGTCGCACTCGGGGTGTGCGAGCACGGCCAGTGAGGATCCGTCCGAGACGGACATGAGGAAGAGGAATCCGCGGTCCATCTCGACCACGGTCTGGTTGACGGCGCCGCCCTCGAAGATGCGGGAGGCTCCGGCGGTCAGCGACGTCAGGCCGGAGGCCACGGCCGCCAGCTGATCGGCGCGGTCGCGGGGGAAGCCTTCGGACATCGCCAGAAGGAGGCCGTCGGCGGAGACCACCACCGTGTGGGACACCCCGGGGGTGTTGTCCACGAAGTTGGTGATCAACCAGTTCAGATTCTGTGCCGCCTGGCTCATCGAACTCAACTAACGCTCCTGCTGGTAAGTGGGGTCGATGTGGTAACTGCCGGTCGCCGGGCCGTTGTTGCCGGCCTGACGGCCCTGCTGGATACCCCGTCGGAGGTTGGTCAGACGGCCGCGGACGTCGTCCGGCGCTCGCGAGACCTGCGGGCCCGACTGTGCGTCGGCCTGCTGCTGCGCGGTGCCGGCCACGAGGTTCGCCCGCGGTACCCGGCGGGGCAGCCCCGAGGTGGTGATGCCGCCGGCGGCGGGCTGGCGCACGCGCTCCGCCTGCCGCATCAGCTCGTCGTTCGGCGAGGACCGCCAGCTGACGGTCGGCGAACTGCCGGTCGTCGCCTGGGCGGGCTCGGCCGCGGGCTCCTGGCCGCGCTGCGGCAGCGGCTGCTGCGAGCGCTGCGGGGAAGCCGGAGCCGGTGCGGACTGCTGCGGCTGCTGGGGAGCCGGTGCCTGACCGGAGGCCTGCTGCTCCTCCTGGTGGAACCAGTTCGACTCCAGCGTGTCGAAGATCGGGCTGCGCTCGTTGCCGGGGCTCGGGGCCGGCGGCAGCGCCTCCGGCTGGGGGGCCTGCGGCAGCTGCGGAGCCTGCGGCTGCTGCTGGGGGAAGCTGCCGACACCGGGACCGCCGGGCCGCGGGGCCTGGAAGTCCGGGCGGGCGAACTGCCCCGTGGCGGACGGGTCCGCCGGGCCGCCCAGCTCCGGGCGCTCGAACTGCCCGGTGGTGGACATGTTCTGGCCGGCCGGGGGCATCGGGGCCCGCAGGTCGGGACGCTCGTACTGGCCGGTGGTGCTGTTGCCGGCCGGCGGGCGCGGGGCGTTGAAGTCAGGACGGGGGAACTCGGACGTCGAACCGGGGCCCGAGAGCTCGTCGTGGCCGCGCGGGACCTCCTGGCCGCCGTGGCGCGACTGGTCGGCACCCCAGCTGGTGGTCTGCGGGACCCCGGCGGGACCGCCGCCCGCACCCGGAAGTTCCGGACGGGAGGACGGGCCACCGCGCGGCGGCAGCTGCGGCCGGTTGCCGCGCTGGGCCGGGGCGGCGGGAGCCTGGACCGAGGGGACCGGGCCCGTGGGGGCGGCGGGCTGCTGCGGCCGCTCGAAGCCGTTGCCCTGCGG
>NZ_JBHYVA010000421.1:0-7515 GCF_042750055.1 Streptomyces sp. NPDC059456 | reverse complement strand
CCCGGGACCCCGGTGCTCGGCCGCGATGCCGAAGCGGCCGCGGTCGCCCGGGGCGGACCGAGACACCCGGCGCCCCCGGGCGGCCCGGGGGTTCACCCGCGCCCCGGGGGGCGGCGGGGCCGCCCCCCCCCCCCCCGGCGGGCGGGGCCCCCCGCCGCGGGCCCGCGCCACCCGGGGCCCGCCCGGGGGGGGCGCCCCCCCGCGACTCCAGCCACCCCGCCCCGTACGCCCGTACCGTCTCCAGCATCCGGTAGCGCACCCTCCCCCCGACTCCGTCGGGGGGATCCCCGGCCGCCGTCTCCTCCCGGGCCAGCAGGGACTGGGCCAGCAGCTCCCCGAGCACGTCCAGCACGGACCCCACCGGCAGGTCCGGCCCCGCGCACACGTACTCGGCGGCGTCGAGGTCGAAGTGCCCGGCGAACACGGACAGCCGCGCCCACAGCAGCCGCTCCCGGGCCGTGCACAGCTCGTGGCTCCAGCCGATCGCCGTACGCAGCGCCCGGTGCCGGGGCAGGACCCCCCGCGCCGCGCCCGTCAGCAGCGCGAACCGGTCCTCCAGCCGTGCCAGCACCTGCTCCGGGGACAGCGACCGCAGCCGCCCCGCCGCCAGCTCCAGCGCCAGCGGGATCCCGTCGAGGCGGGCGCACAGCTCGACGAGCACGTCCCGGTTGGCCCCGGTCACCGCGAAGCCCGGATCGGCGTCCGCGGCCCGGTCGGCCAGCAGTTCCAGCGCCTCGTCGGGGCCCGGCGGGGCCAGCGGGAAGGTCCGCTCGCCCCGGAGGTCCAGCGGCCGCCGCCCGGCGGCCAGCACGTGCAGGCCGGGGGAGCGGAGCAGCAGCTCCCGCACCAGCTCGGCGGTCTCGTCGACGAGCTGCTCGAACCCGTCGAGGACGAGCAGCAGCCGCCGCTCGGCGAGGTGCTCGGCCAGGACGGTCCGGGGCGGCCGCGTGGTGTGGTCGGTGAGCCCGAGCGACTCGGCCAGGGTGAGTTCGAGCAGCGCCGGATCGCGTACGCAGGACAGCTCGGCCAGCCACACGCCGTCGCAGTGGCGTTCCTGCGCCGCCCCGGCGGCCTCCTTGGCCACCGCCAGGGCCAGCCGGGACTTGCCGACCCCGCCCACACCGGTCACGGTGACCAGCCGCGAGGCCTCCAGCAGCCTCCCCACCTCGGCGAGTTCCGCACCCCGCCCGACGAAGCGGCTCAGCTCCGAGGGAAGATTGCCGCAGGTCCTTCGTCGATCGGGCCTCTGTCGCATGGGACACGGAGGGTACTGGTCCGGATGCGCTGCGTTCAAGGCGGCCCCGCCCGGCCCCGAATTGCGGTACGGCGGTGGATCTCCGGCGCGATAGGGTCGGAGAACGACTTTTCCACGTAATGATCAACAGGCAGAGAGCGGTGCAACGTGTCCGGTGGAGAGGTGGCCGGGATCCTCGTGGCCGTCTTCTGGGCCATCCTGGTCTCCTTCCTCGCCGTGGTGCTGGTGAGGCTGGCCCAGGTGCTCAAGGCGACCACCAAGCTGGTGGCCGACGTGACCGACCAGGCCGTCCCGCTGCTGGCGGACGCCTCCACCACCGTCCGCTCCGCGCGCACCCAGCTCGACCGGGTCGACGCCATCGCGAGCGACGTCCAGGAAGTCACCTCGAACGCCTCCGCACTCTCCTCCACCGTGGCCTCCACCTTCGGCGGCCCGCTGGTCAAGGTCGCGGCCTTCGGCTACGGAGTCCGCAAGGCGCTGGGCAAATCCACGGAAGAGGCGCCGCGGAAGGCGTCCCGACGTAACGTGATCGTTGGCCGTACGGTGCCGGCCGCCCGGCGCCGGAAGCAGAAGGGCTGAAACCTCCGATGTTCCGCCGAGCCTTCTGGTTCACCGCCGGCGCAGCCGCCGGCGTGTGGGCCACCACCAAGGTCAACCGCCAGCTCAAGAAGCTGACACCGGAGAGCCTCGCCGCCCAGGCCGCCGACAAGGCCGTGGAGGCGGGTCACCGCCTCAAGGACTTCGCCCTCGACGTGAAGGCGGGAATGTCGCAGCGCGAGGACGAGCTGAACGACGCACTGGGACTGCACCAGGACCCCGACCGGCCCGACAACGTCACCGCCCTCCCCGGGCCGCGGCGGATGCGGGCCATCCAGCACCACAAGACCACCCACCCGAATTTTTCGTACGACCGGAATGAGGACCACTGATGGAGTCGGCTGAAATCCGCCGCCGCTGGCTGAGCTTCTTCGAGGAGCGCGGTCATGCCGTTGTCCCTTCGGCGTCGCTCATCGCGGACGACCCGACTCTGCTGCTGGTCAACGCGGGCATGGTCCCGTTCAAGCCGTACTTCCTCGGCGAGACCAAGCCCCCGGCCCCCCGGGCCACCAGCGTGCAGAAGTGCGTCCGTACGCCGGACATCGAAGAGGTCGGCAAGACCACCCGCCACGGCACGTTCTTCCAGATGTGCGGCAACTTCTCCTTCGGCGACTACTTCAAGGAAGGCGCCATCAAGTACGCCTGGGAGCTGCTCACCAGCTCCGTGGCGGACGGCGGCTACGGCCTGGAGCCGGAGAAGCTCTGGATCACCGTCTACCTCGACGACGACGAGGCCGAGACGATCTGGCGCGACGTGATCGGCGTCCCCGCCGAGCGCATCCAGCGCCTGGGCAAGAAGGACAACTTCTGGTCCATGGGCGTCCCGGGCCCCTGCGGCCCCTGCTCCGAGATCAACTACGACCGCGGCCCCGAGTTCGGCGTCGAGGGCGGCCCCGCCGTCAACGACGAGCGCTACGTGGAGATCTGGAACCTGGTCTTCATGCAGTACGAGCGCGGCGCCGGCGACGGGAAGGAAGACTTCCCGATCCTCGGCGACCTGCCGTCGAAGAACATCGACACCGGTCTCGGCCTCGAACGCCTCGCGATGATCCTGCAGGGCGTGCAGAACATGTACGAGACCGACACCCTGCGCGTGGTCATGGACAAGGCCACCGAGCTGACCGGCGTGCAGTACGGCGCCGCCCAGAACACCGACGTCTCGATGCGCGTGGTCGCCGACCACATCCGCACCTCCGTCATGCTCATCGGCGACGGCGTCACCCCCGGCAACGAGGGCCGCGGCTACGTGCTGCGCCGCATCATGCGCCGCGCCATCCGCAACATGCGCCTCATGGGCGCCACCGGCCCGGTCGTCCAGGACCTCGTCGACGTCGTGATCAACACGATGGGGCAGCAGTACCCGGAGCTCGTCACCGACCGCAAGCGCATCGAGACCGTCGCGCTCGCCGAGGAGGCCGCCTTCCTCAAGGCCGTCAAGGGCGGCACGAACATCCTCGACACCGCCGTGACCGAGACCAAGGCCGCCGGCGGCACTGTCCTCTCCGGCGACAAGGCGTTCCTGCTCCACGACACCTGGGGCTTCCCGATCGACCTCACCCTGGAGATGGCCGCCGAACAGGGCCTCTCCGTGGACGAGCCCGGCTTCCGCCGCCTGATGCAGGAGCAGCGCGACCGGGCCAAGGCCGACGCCAAGGCCAAGAAGACCGGCCACGCGGACATGTCCGCCTACCGGGAGATCGCCGACGGCTCCGGCGCCACCGAGTTCACCGGCTACGCCACCACTCAGGGCGAGTCCACCATCGTCGGCCTGCTGGTCAACGGGGTCTCCGCGCCCGCCGCCTCCGAGGGCGACGAGGTCGAGGTCGTCCTCGACCGCACCCCGTTCTACGCCGAGGGCGGCGGCCAGCTCGCCGACCAGGGCCGCATCAAGCTCGACTCGGGCGCCGTCATCGTCGTCCGCGACGTGCAGCAGCCCGTCCCGGGCGTCTCCGTGCACAAGGGCTCCGTCCAGGTCGGCGAGGTGACGGTGGGCGCCTCCGCGTACGCCGCCATCGACGTCAACCGCCGCCGGGCCATCGCCCGCGCCCACTCGGCCACGCACCTGACCCACCAGGCGCTGCGCGACGCCCTCGGCCCGACGGCCGCCCAGGCCGGCTCCGAGAACTCGCCCGGCCGCTTCCGCTTCGACTTCGGTTCGCCGAACGCCGTCCCCGGCACGGTCCTCACCGACGTCGAGCAGAAGATCAACGACGTGCTCTCCCGCGAGCTCGACGTCACCGCCGAGATCATGAGCATCGACGAGGCGAAGAAGCAGGGCGCCATCGCCGAGTTCGGCGAGAAGTACGGCGAGCGCGTGCGCGTCGTGACCATCGGCGACTTCTCCAAGGAGCTGTGCGGCGGCACGCACGTCGCCAACACCGCCCAGCTCGGCCTGGTCAAGCTGCTCGGCGAGTCCTCCATCGGCTCCGGCGTGCGCCGCGTCGAGGCCCTCGTAGGCGTGGACGCCTACAACTTCCTCGCCAAGGAGCACACGGTCGTCGCCCAGCTCCAGGAGCTGGTCAAGGGCCGTCCCGAGGAGCTGCCGGAGAAGATCGCCTCCATGCTCGGCAAGCTGAAGGACGCCGAGAAGGAGATCGAGAAGTTCCGCGCGGAGAAGGTCCTCCAGGCCGCCGCCGGCCTCGCCGCGGGCGCCCAGGACATCCGCGGCGTCGCCCTCGTCGTCGGCACCGTCCCGGACGGCACCGGCGCCGACGACCTGCGCAAGCTGGTCCTCGACGTCCGCGGCCGCATCCAGGGCGACCGCCCGGCCGTCGTGGCCCTCTTCACCACGGCGAACGACCGCCCGCTGACCGTCATCGCCACCAACGAGGCGGCCCGCGAGCGCGGCCTCAAGGCCGGCGACCTGGTCCGCACCGCCGCCAAGACCCTCGGTGGCGGCGGTGGCGGCAAGCCGGACGTGGCCCAGGGCGGCGGCCAGAACCCGGCCGCCATCCCGGACGCCATCGCCGCGGTCGAGCGCCTCGTCGTCGAGACGGTCTGACCATGACGCTGCGCCGTGGCCGCCGTCTGGCCATCGATGTCGGGGACGCCCGGATCGGGGTCGCCTCCTGCGACCCCGACGGGGTGCTGGCCACGCCGGTGGAAACCGTTCCGGGCCGGGACGTCCCCTTCGCCCACCGGCGGCTGCGGCAGCTCGTCGAGGAGTACGAACCCCTGGAGGTCGTGGTCGGCCTGCCCCGCTCGCTCAGCGGGCGGGAAGGGCCGGCCGCGGCCAAGGTGCGCGCCTTCGCCACGGAACTCGCCAAGGGGATCAAGCCGGTGACGGTCCGTCTGGTGGACGAGCGGATGACGACGGTCACCGCCGCCCAGGGGCTGCGGGCCTCGGGAAGGAACGCCAAGAAGGGCCGTTCGGTCATCGACCAGGCGGCCGCAGTGGTCATCCTTCAGAACGCTCTTGAGACCGAACGGGTATCGGGTAATCCGCCCGGTGAGTGCGTCGAAGTGGTTGTCTGATCGCGATACGGTAACGTTCCGCGCGATGCGACGGCATTCGAACAAGTCGTCGTCTACCACTTCAGAGGCGGAACCGGGTGCCGCGGCGGACAGGGCCGTTGCCTCCGTCTCGCGGCTCTAGGGGATCGATGACTGAGTATGGCCGGGGCCGTGGCCCCGAACCGTGGCACCCGGAGGACCCCCTGTACGGGGACCAGGGGTGGACCGGGCACGAGGCCCAGCAGGCTCAGATGCCCTATGCCGGCGGCCCGCAGCAGCAGTATCCGCAGGAGCCGCAGTACCAGCAGCAGCCCCAGCAGCCGCAGCAGTACCGGCAGGACCCGCAGAACGGGCAGTACCCGCAGGACCCGCAGTACCAGCAGCAGTACGTGCAGCAGGGCCAGTACCCGCAGCAGCAGGGCTACGCCCCGCAGCAGCCCCACCAGGCCCAGCAGCAGCCGCAGCAGCCGGTGTACGACGGCCAGGGCTGGGACACCGGCCAGAACCAGTACGCCGGCGTCCCGCAGGCCGACCCGTACGTCGGCGCGGACCCGTACGCCCAGCAGCCCGTCGGCGGGTACCCGGGCGAGGCCCCCGACCTGTACGGCACGGCCGAGGCCTACCCGCCGCCGCAGCCCCCGGGCCGGCGCCACCTCGTCACCGAGGAGGAGCCGGAGCTCGAGCCGGAGCCGGAGTACGCCGAGGAACCGGCCGAGAGGGCTTCGTCGATCCTGCCCGGCGGCGAGGACGACGACGGCGACGAGCCGAACGGCGCCGGGCGCCGCGGCCGGCCGAAGGGCAAGCCCAAGAGCCGCAACGGCGCGGCCTGCCTGATCGCGGCCGTGGTGATCGTCGCCGTCCTCGGCGGTGGCGGCTACTACGGCTACGACTACCTCAAGTCCAAGTTCACCACCGGCGAGGACTATGCCGGCGAGGGCGAGGGCTCGGTCTCCATCGACATCCCCAAGGGCACCGGCGTCGGTGAGATGGGCCGCATCCTCAAGGCGCACGGCGTCGTCAAGAGCGCCGACGCGTTCGTCGCCGCCGCCAAGGCCAACCCCAAGGGCGGCGCCATCCAGGCAGGCTCCTACACGCTGAAGGAGCACATGTCGGGCAAGGCCGCCGTCGACATGATGGTGGGCGGCGCCGGGGTCAACGCCCTGGACGTCATCCCGGGCTGGAAGAACGCCCAGGTCTACAAGGCCATCGACGACAAGCTCAAGCTCAAGGAGGGCACGACCAAGGACATCGCCGCCAAGGAGGCGAAGAACCTCGGTCTGCCCGACTGGGCCAACAACAGCAAGGACATCAAGGACCCGCTGGAGGGCTTCCTCTACCCGGCCCGCTACGACCTCAGCAAGGACGCGACCCCCGAGTCGATGCTCAAGCAGATGGTGGCCAAGTCCAACGAGGCCTACGCCGGCGCGGACCTCAAGGGGCAGGCGGCCAAGCTGGGCCTCGCCAACCCGCTCCAGCTCGTCACCGTCGCGAGCCTCGTCCAGGCCGAGGGCAAGTACCAGCACGACTTCGACAAGATCTCCCGGGTCGTCTACAACCGTCTCAAGCCGGGCAACACCGAGACCTACGGTCTGCTCGACTTCGACTCCACGGTCAACTACATCAAGGGTTCGAGCACCCTGGACGTCGGTTCCGTCAACGACCTCCGCAAGATCGACGACCCGTACAACACCTACAAGATCAAGGGCCTCCCGGCCGGCCCGATCGGCAACCCGGGCCCCGACGCGCTCAAGTCGGCGCTCAACCCGGCCACCGGCCCGTGGTACTACTTCGTGTCGGTGAACGAGAACGAGACCCTCTTCGCCGTGACGAACGAGGAGCACAACAAGAACCGCCAGCGGTACGAAGAGGAACGGAAGAAGGCAGCAGGGCAGTGATACGCGCAGCCGTGCTCGGTTCACCGATCGAGCACTCCCTCTCACCGGTGCTGCACCGCGCCGCCTACCAGGAGCTCGGCCTCGACGACTGGTCGTACGACCGCTTCGAGATAGACGAGGCCGCGCTCCCGCAGTTCATCGCCGGCCTCGGCCCCGAGTGGGCCGGGCTGTCGCTGACGATGCCGCTCAAGCGGGCGGTCATCCCGCTCCTCGACGGCATCAGCGACACCGCCGCCTCGGTCGAGGCGGTCAACACGGTCGTCCTGACCCGGGACGGCCGGCGCGTCGGTGACAACACCGACATCCCCGGCATCG
>NZ_JBHYVA010000420.1:0-7522 GCF_042750055.1 Streptomyces sp. NPDC059456 | reverse complement strand
GCCCCCGGGCCCCCCCCCCCCCGGGGGGGGGGGGGGCGCCCCCCCCCCCCCCGGGGCCGGTGCCTCAGGGCGCCGACGCGGCCAGGGACGCGGACAGCTCGCACAGGGCGGCGCGGTTGGTGCGGCCCGTCTTCGTGCCGAGGGCGGCGATGTGCTTCTCGACCGTACGCGGCGAGATGTACAGGCGGTCGGCGATGTCCTTGTTGCCCAGGCGTTCCGCCAGGAGCCGGAAGACCTCGTACTCGCGGACCGTGACGCCCTGGGCGCGCAGCACGTCCGGGATGGTGCTCGAACCCGAACGGCGCTGCTGCACCGGGGCTCCCATGCGGCGCAGGGCCGCCCGGCAGGCGCCCGCGACCGCGGCCACGCCGCCCTGGTGGAAGTGCTCCTCGGCACGGCGCAGCCAGGCCACGGGCTCGCCCCAGCCGTCCTCGTGGGCGGCCTCGGCGATCAGCCGCAGGCCCAGGTGGAGCGCGGTCGCGTACGGGGCGGCGGCGCGCAGCGCCTCGGCCACGGCGGCCGCGGCCTCTTCGGGGCGGCGTTCGCGGCCCAGCAGGACGGCGCCGGCGAACAGGACGAACTGCCGGTTCCAGCGCATCCGGCCGGGTGCGGTGGCCGCGATCTCCTCGTAGGCGGGGCGGTCGGCCGCCCCCGAGAGCACGTCGAGGAGCAGGCCGATGCCGTACCGCCCGCTGAGGTAGTACGTGCTGGGATTGGTGTCCTCCAGGTCGGCGACGGCGCGCAGCTCGCGGACGGCGCCGGGCCGGTCCTCCTCGGTCAGCGCGCAGAAGGCCCGGGCCAGGCCGCGGGTCAGCGGTTCCTCCTGGGAGCCGGCCCCGTCCCAGTCGGCGAACGCGGCGAGGGCGCTCTCCATGGCGGGCCGGTCGCCGCGGTGGGCGGCCAGCGCCGCCCGGGCCATCAGGACGTACCGGGTGGCCGGGGCCAGCCGCAGGCGCTGTACGACGGCCAGGCACTCCTCGGCGGACTGCTGCGCGGCGGTGAACTCGGCCCGCAGGACGGCGTCCAGGATCATGATGCCGTCGATGGTGTAGACGATGGTGGCCGAGCCGAGCCGCTGGGCTTCGCTCCGGGCGGCCAGCAGCGGGGCGGTGGCGCCCTCGGTGAGCCAGTAGTTGCCGCCGATCCGGGTGAGCGCGTACATGCGCTGGAGCGGCAGCTGGTGCTGTTCGGCGGTCTGCAGGGCCGATTCCAGCAGGGCGGTGGCCTCGTCGAAGTCCCGTTCGCGGGCGAGGGTGGCGAGGAGTTCCAGGGCCTGGCAGGCGACGGTGGCCAGGCCGTGGCGCTGGGCCGCCTGGAGCGCGGAGTGGGCGAGTTTCTCGGCCAGCTGGGTGCGGTCGGGGCCCGGGGTGTCGAGGGCGAGGTAGGCCGCGGTCACGTCGGTGGAGGCGGCGCAGCCCTCGTCGGGGTGGGCGGCCAGGAGCGATCTGGCCTGGGCTATCTGTCTGTTGCCGTCCTCCCAGCGGCCCGCGGTGTGGGCGACCTTGGCCAGCCGGGTGTGCAGGGCGGCGAGCCGGCCGGCGCTCAGGCCGCTGCCGCCGAGGGTGTGCAGGTTCTCCGCGAACCCGAAGGCGCGGGCGAAGTCGCCGGCTTCGGCGAGCGCGGGCAGCAGGGCTTCCAGGGCGTCGCTGCGTCCGGCGGGGTCCTGGCTGGCGGCGAGCAGCCGTTCGGCGCGGCTGAGCAGGGTGATCGCGGAGCCGATCGCGCCGGCCGCCAGGGCGCGCAGGCCGGCGTCGGTGAACAGCCGGCCGGCCTCGGCGTCGTCGCCCGCCTGCGAGCGCAGTTCCGCGACCAGGGGGCACCAGTCGCCTTCGAGGTCCGGGTACAGCGCCTGGACCGCGTCCGCGGCGCGGCCGGCCATCGCCGCCCGGTTGCCGGGCGTGAGCTGGGTGAGCAGGGCCTCGGCGGTGAGCGAGTGGCGGAACGCGTACCAGTCGGGGGCGGGTTCGTCGGGGACGACGAGCTGGGCCGCGACGCCGGCGTGCAGGTGGCTGAGGAGTCCGCGGTCGTCGATGCCGGTCATCCGCTGGAGCACGGTCAGCGGGAAGCGGCGGCCGATCACGGCGGCCGCGGAGAGCAGGGTCAGCCCCTGCGGGCCGAGCCGGTCGATGCGGCGCAGGATCCCGCGGGCGAGGGCGGTCGACACGTCGCTGCGCAGGTCGCCGACGACGCGCCAGCCGTCCTCGAAGCGGACGAGGGCGCCGCTGCCGATCATCCCCTGGAGCAGTTCCTCGACGAGGAAGGGGCTGCCGGCGCTGTCGTCCCAGAGCCGGTCCAGGGCCGCCTGCGGGACGCGCTCGGGTTCGGTGTCCAGCTGGGCGGCGATGACGGCGCCGACCTCGGGGCGGGTGAGCGGGGCGAGTTCCAGTACGGTCCCCACGCCGCGCCGGCGGGCCGAGTCGGCCATGTCGAGCGCGTCGCAGGGCTCCGTACGGATGGTGGCCAGGAGCACGACGTTGGTGTACTCCAGGTTGTCCACGAGGTATTCGACGACCGCGAGCGTCTCGGGGTCGGCGTCGTGCAGGTCCTCCAGCAGCAGGAGCTGGCCGTGTTCCCGGCCGGTGGCGATGAGCAGCCGCAGGACGGCCTCGCCGAGGATGACCATGGAGCTGTTGTTCTGGGCGTCGCTGCTCCAGTCCGGGATGATCCTGCCGAGCGCGGGCCGGTAGGGGCCCAGCGGCAGGTCGTCCAGGGAGGTGCCGTCGAGCGGGCCGCTGCGGAAGAGCGACATCAGAGCTTCGGTGAGTGGCCGGAAAGGGATGGTGGGGCCGGTGGTGCTGCTGCGGCCCCGCAGGGCGCGCATGCCCATGCCGAAGGCCATGCCCACCGCTTCGGCGGCGAGCCTGGACTTTCCGATTCCGGCCTCACCGACCAGGAAGACGACACCGCCGCCGCGTCCTTCGCCCGCGTCGGTCAGTGCCTGCTTGATCTCCCGCAGTTGCGGGTCACGACCGACGATGTACCGCGAACGGGAACGCATGTCCGCAATCTAGTTCATGCGAACGGCCGATTGTGCGACGAAAGTTGGCCGTTTCGAACAAAGGCGGAGTGGAGATCCGGGAGAGATCCGGAGAAGATCGGACACGGACCTCCGGCGGACTACCAGGTGACGTTCGGGGCCGACACGCTGGTGTCGATCGAGCTCAGGGTGATGACGATGCCGCTGGTGAGCACCACACCGGCCAGAGCACGGGCCCGGGCGCACGCCTTGTTCCGTCCCGACAGGGTGATCCCGCCGGCCGGGTCCGCGGTCCGCGCCTCGGCCGCGGCGGTGGCGGCGGCCTCGTCGGCGGCGGTGACGGACTGGGCGTTGACCTGGGGCTTCTGCATGGTGATGAGTACCTTTCTCGTGACCTGATGGGGAGTGGTGCTCAGTGCTGAAGTGCTAGGCGCCGGGGTGCACGGCGGGTTCGAGGAGCAGGACGGACGGGACGGCCTCCGGGAAGCCCAGCCTGAGCAGGGCGTATCCGATGCCGGAGAGTCCGGTGAGGAAACCGGGGGACGGTACGTGGTCGGGGGTGCCGCAGCGGTGGCCGTGATCCTCGAGTCGGCCGAGAATCTCCCCGGCGCGGCGGCCGAGGGCGGTCCGGGTGGGGGGGTGCCCCCGCGGGGCCCGTGAACATCGTGGCGCCCGATAATCGCCCGGGCGGGGCGGCCGCGGGCGGTCCGGGCCCCTTCGTGGCCCTGCCCGGCGAGGACGCCGCGCGGTTCCAGGGGGCCGAGGGCGCCGCGGTGCAGGCCGAGGTCGGGTGATTCGGAGGGTGCGCCCAGCAGGACGGCGCACCGGTCGAGTGCCGCCGTGGGAACCGGCTGTCCGGCGGCGCCGAGCGCGTCGGCGGCGGCCAGCGCGGTGCCCGCGAGGCCCGTGTGCCAGCCGAGGTCGGCGGGGCGGAGCAGGGCCGCGTCCAGCGCCGGCCGCAGGAGCGCGGCACCGGTGCGGGCGTACGCGGCCCCCGGCTGCCCCGCCTCCTCGCGGGCGGCGGCGTGGCGCAGCAGGGCCCAGCCGATGCCGGCGTCGCCGTCGGCGAAGCCGGGGGCCGCCGGGGGCCGTTCGGCCAGGTGCTTCTCGGCCCGGACCAGCAGCCGGTCGGCGAGCCGCCGGGCGGTCCCGTCGGCCGGCGCCCCGTACGTGCGCTGCGCCGCGACCGCGGCGGCCAGGGCCCCGGCGAGGCCGTCGGCCAGACCGGCCGGTCCTTCGGTGCCGTCCTCGGCATCGGCGTCGGCGGCGCGTTCCAGGGCGGCGAGCGCGTCGGGCAGGCAGTCTCCCAGGCCCTCGCCGAGCAGCGGGGCCAGCCGGGCCGCCGTGTAGACGATGCCGCCGAGCCCGTGCAGGGCGCCGGGTCCCACCGCGGCCGCCAGCCCGGGGTCGTGGGCCAGTGCGGCCAGCAGCGCGGGCAGCGGCCGTACGGCCTGCCGGGCGAGCGCGGTGTACCGCTCGGCGCCGGTCAGGGCACCGAGCTGGGCCAGGAAGAGCGCCACTCCGCAGTAGCCCTGGGCGAGCCCGCCGCCCATCGGCAGGACGGCCCAGTGGTCGCCGGACACCTGTTCCAGGCCGAGCCAGTTGACGCGTCCGCCGCCGTGCACGGCCCGTGCGGAGATCTCGTCGGCGATCCCGCAGGCCGCGGCCAGCAGCCGGGAGGGCTCGGGCACGACGGCCGGCGCGGCCGGCCCGGCCAGGGTGGAACGGGGGCCGCCGACGCTGAGGTTGGCCCCGGTGACGGCGAGCGTCGCCGAGATGATCCACTCCTGGTCGTGGCGGTCCACCTCCCCCATGGCGGCGATCTTGGCGCGGGCGGCGCTCAGGCTCGGGGCCGGCAGGACGGCGTCGAGGCGGGTGCCCCGGGAGGTCTTCAGCGCGGTGTCCGCGGGGTGGTGGAAGAAGAGCGGCACGTCCCCGGACCACAGGTCGGCGATCTCGTCCTCGATGAGCCGCCGGCGGGCCGGGTCGTGCTCGGACTCGGCCCAGAGCACGGCGAGTACGGTGTCGCGGGTCAGGGCGTCGTGCAGCAGGTCGGGATGGGTGGACTCGTCCAGCAGGGTCGTGTAGAGGCGGGTCGAGCGGGCGATCAGGCGCCCGGGGCTGGTGGCCCAGCGGGCCAGCAGCCCGCCGTCGCCACTCTCGCTGCTCTCGCTGCTCTCGCCACTCTCGCCGCCGAGGAGTTCGGCCCGGTGCTCGGCGATCGCGTCGTACCCGGCCCGGAACCCTTCCAGCAGCGCCGCCCGGTGGTCGGCGTGGCCGGCGGCGCGGCCCTGCGGCGCCGGCCGGTTCTGCCCGGCCGCGCTGGCCACCGGGCCGCGCAGCAGCCGCATCCCGTCCGTACCGGCGGCCTCCCAGCGCAGCCCGTCGCTGGGGTACGAGCCGCCGTCCCCGCCGCCGAGCGCCGAGATGTCCATGGCGCCGTTCTCGCCGATCAGCAGGCTCGGCAGCAGGCAGGTGCGGTACACCGAGGAGGCCAGGGCGTCCGCGGCCGGGTCGCTCCCGCAGGTCACGGCCGCCGGCAGTCCGGAGTGCAGCAGGGTCTCGGCGTCCACGAGCACCGGCTGGTCACCGCAGGCGATGACGTTCTCGTAGTGCATGTCCACGCCGTCGACGGCGTAGAGCAGGGCGAGCAGGGCGCCCTGGCGCCGGTAGAACCGGTCGAGTTCGGTGGGCGAGCCGCACCAGCCGTGCTCGATGAACTCCAGCCAGCCGTACCCGTCGCCGCGCACCGAGCGCGGGGTCCGCAGGCCCAGGCCCGCGACCTTCTCGTTGGTCCAGCCGACGACCCGGTCCAGCAGCAGGTGCTGGTCCAGCGGGCGGGGCTTGTACACGACGCTCGCGCCGCCGGCGAAGCGCAGCAGCGCCACGGACCGGTTGCCCTGGTGGACGTCACCGCGGCCGAGGTCGATGCGTACGAGGGCGCCGGGGTCGGTGCCGTCCAGCAGTGCGGCGACGATCTCCGCCCGGTCGGCGGCGAACCGGTCCAGCAGCTCCACCGTGGCCGAGGCCGCGTGGCCGCAGGCCTGGCCCAGCATCCGGGCCAGCACCGGGTAGCGGGTGAAGAGCTCGGCGAGGCCCTGCCGGGTGGCGAGCCGGGCGGTGAAGGCCGCGAACCGCTCCCGCGGGGTCTCCCCCGCCAGCAGGCCTTCCGTACGGGCCCGGTGGAGTTCGCGGACCAGGGTGCGGGCGGACTGGCGGACCAGCCGGTCGCCGAGCCGCTCCTCGAACGCGGCCCGCACCACGGCGAGTTCGCCCGGGGGCAGGTCGAGGTCCGCGGCGGTCTGCGCCCAGGCGGAGTCGATCAGGGGGCGCAGGGCGGGCAGGAACGCCGCGGCGCCGTCCGCGTCCGCCGCCGGGGGCACGGGGCGGCCGGGCCGTGCGGGGGCCGCCGCCACGATCTGCTCGACGGCGCGAACCCACCGGGGCGCGGCCGTACGGGCGGCCAGCCGGCCGGGGGCCTCCGCCGCGAGGGCGTACGCCGTTTCCTCGGTGGTTCCCAGGCTCGCCAGCCGGGCCGCGAAGCCGTCCGTGTCCCCCAGGGACCACGCAGCCGGTCGGCTGTGGGGGGCGTCGGCCAGCGCGGGTACCGGGGCACCCGGGGCGGCGAGCCGCTCCCGCAGGTTCAGGGCCCGGGCCCACCAGGAGGGGGCCAGGCCGCCGACCTGGGTTTCTTCGGCGGTGGTGGCGGTGTCAGTCACAGGAGAAAACTCGCAGAGGACGGGGGCCGCGCACATGGGGGCCGATCCCCCATATTCCGCGGAGCCGCCCCCATGGGCCCCGGGGGCCTGCCGTACGGGGTGGTGCGGGGGCCGTCGGCGGGGCCCGTGGCGTACGGGTTCCGGCAGGTCGTGGGCGTCCCGGAGGGCTCGCTGCGCAGGGACCGTGCCTGCGGGGGCCGTCCTTCGCAAATGTGGGGGCCGTCGCCCGATGCCGCCCCCGGTCCGCGACCGGCAGCCTGTGTCCAGTGCCCCTTCCGCCCGTCCGGCACCCCGGCCGGCGGATGATCATCGGAGGACCTGGTGGGAGTACCCGTCCCTGTCGACGTCGTCGCGTTCGACCCCGTGCTGGAAGCCGGAACCAAGAGCACCCTGTTCGCCTGCCCCGAGGTGTCCCTGACGGCCCCGGGCGGCGCTCCGCGGGTGGTGGTGATGACCGTGGACCAGGTCGGCCGGCCCGAGCTCGACGTCCTGCGCACCGTCCGCGACACCCCGGCCCGCCCCGATGTGGTGCTGGTGGCGGGCGAGTTGGCGCCCGACGGCGCCCTGCACGCCATAGCGGCCGGCGCCCGCGGGCTGCTGCGCCGCCGCGAGGCGGACGTCGCCCGGCTCTCGCGCGCCGTACTGGCCGCCTCCCGCGGCGACTGCACCCTGCCGCCGGACCTCCTGGACCGGCTGCTGGAGCGCTCCGGCGCCGGCGGCCGGCCGGCCGGCGGGCCCGGCGGGGGCGCCGGCGCCCCCGCGCCCCCGGGGGGGCGCGCCCCCCGGCCCCCCGCGCCGCGTAAACACAGACAAAACCGCCGCCCCG
>NZ_JBHYVA010000419.1:1956-7544 GCF_042750055.1 Streptomyces sp. NPDC059456 | reverse complement strand
GGACCTCGGCGAAGGCTTCCGCCGAGGTCCCGTGGTCCTCGAACCAGGTGTGCCGGAGGGCGGAGAGGACGGCTTCGCACTGCCGTGCGGCCTCCGGCCGCCGGCGGTACCCGTCCCACAGCGCCCGCGCCGCCAGCGGCCCCTCGGGGCCGGTGTGGGCCCGGTGGATCTGCCCGGTCACCGGGAAGCGGTCGCCGAGCACGTCCAGCCGAGCACGTCCATCAGGCCAGGGCCACGCGCAGCCGGCCGGCCGCGTCGGGCAGCCCGTCGGCGAACGCCGTGGAGCCCGGGCCCTCCGCGACGCCGGCCCGGGCCGGTGTGGCGGCCGGTGGGCCGGCGTCGTACCAGGCCTCCTCGCCGACCTGGGTGATGCCGTCCTCGGCCGGCCACCGGCGGGCCGTTTCGGCGTCCGGGAGGTCCGTGGGGAACTCCGTCAGCGCCGCGGTGAACGCGCGGGGCGCCGTGGCGTGGACCGCAGGACCACCGGGTCGCCGTCCGGGGCCGGAGGGCTCGTACGCGAGGCGGATGCCGTTCGCGGCCACCGTGTGCCGAGTGATCACCCGGCAGACGCCACCGGGCCCCGGGCCGTCCGTGAACTGCGCCACAGGGGGCCGTCGCCGGGAGGCCTGGGCCCGGGATTCCCGGCCGGAGTGCCCCCGGCCTGGTTATGCACCTAGTTGCAAAACCTCCTGCCGCTCGCTAGAACAGGTTCATCACCCCCGCGCGAGGAGGCACACCCCGATGAGTCCGCAGAGTTCCCAGAGCCGGTACCCGCACCTGCTGAGCCCCCTGGACCTCGGCTTCACCACCCTGCCGAACCGCGTGATCATGGGCTCGATGCACACCGGCCTGGAGGAGCACGCGGGCGGCTTCGAGCGCCTCGCCGCCTTCTACGCCGAGCGCGCCCGCGGTGGCGCCGGCCTGATCGTCACCGGCGGCATCGCCCCGAACGACGCCGGCCGCCCCTTCGAGGGAGGCTCCCGCCTCACCACCGAGGAAGAGGCCGCCGAGCACCGGGTGATCACCGAGGCCGTGCACGCCGAGGGCGGGAAGATCGCGATGCAGATCCTCCACTTCGGCCGCTACGCCTACCACAAGGACCTGGTCGCCCCCAGCGCGATCCAGGCCCCCATCAGCCCATTCGTCCCGAACGAGCTGACCGACATCGAGGTCGAGCGCACCGTCGAGGACTTCGTCCGCGCCGCCCGCCTCGCCAAGCTCGCCGGGTACGACGGCGTCGAGATCATGGGCTCCGAGGGCTACCTCGTCAACGAGTTCATCGCCGCCGCCACCAACAAGCGCACCGACCGCTGGGGCGGCGCGTACGAGAACCGCGTGCGCTTCCCGCTGGAGATCGTCCGCCGCACCCGCGCCGCCGTCGGCGAGGACTTCATCCTGATCTACCGCCTGTCGATGCTCGACCTGATCCCCGGCGGCTCCACCCTCGACGAGGTCGTCCACCTCGCCAAGGAGATCGAAGCGGCCGGCGCCACCATCATCAACACCGGCATCGGCTGGCACGAGGCCCGCATCCCCACCATCGCCACCTCCGTCCCGCGCGGCGCCTACACCTGGGTCACCAAGCGGCTGATGGGCGCGGTCTCCGTCCCGCTCGTCACCAGCAACCGCATCAACACCCCGGAGATCGCCGAGGAGCTGCTCGCCGACGGCCGCGCCGACCTGGTCTCGCTGGCCCGCCCCTTCCTCGCCGACGCCGACTTCGTCGCCAAGGCCGCCGCGGGCCGCTCCGAGACCATCAACACCTGCATCGGCTGCAACCAGGCCTGCCTCGACCACACCTTCAGCGGCAAGATCACCAGCTGCCTGGTCAACCCGCGGGCCTGCCACGAGACCGAACTCGTCCTGTCGCCCACGCAGCTGAAGAAGCGCGTCGCCGTCGTCGGGGCCGGCCCGGCCGGACTCGCCTGCGCCGTCTCCGCCGCCGAACGCGGCCACACCGTCACCCTCTTCGAGGCCTCGGGACACATCGGCGGACAGCTCGACATCGCCCGCCGCATCCCGGGCAAGGAGGAGTTCGAGGAGACCATCCGCTACTTCGGCACCCAGCTCGAAGCCCGCGCCGTCGACGTCCGCCTGAACACCCGCGCCGACGTCGAGACCCTCCAGGGCTACGACGAGGTCGTCGTCGCCACCGGCGTCACCCCCCGGACCCCCGACATCGAGGGCGTCGACCACGCCAACGTCGTCAGCTACCTCGACGTCCTGCGCGACGGCGCCCCCGTCGGCGAGCGCGTCGCCGTCGTCGGCGCCGGCGGCATCGGCTTCGACGTCGCCGAGTTCCTCACCGACAGCGGGGAGTCGTTGAAGTAGACGTTCGTCAGACGCGGGTTGTGGTAGACGAAGGCCTTGTCGAAGTTGATGGGAAGGTAGAGCGCCTTCTCCATGACCTTCTTGTTGATGTCCGTGTAGAACGGAGCAGCGGCTTCCGGAGTCGCGGCGGCAGCAGCCGTCTTGAAGAGCTCGTTGATCTCCGGGTCGTTGATCTCGGTGTAGTTGTTGTTGCCGTTCGGCTGGATGAACTTGCCGTCGACGAGCGGCTGGAGGAAGCCCGAACCGGAGTTGTAGTCGGCGCCCCAGCCCATGACGATGATGCCGTAGCCCTTCTTCTTCACGTTCTCGGGCGAACCGATCACGGAGGAGGAGAGCTTGCCGTCGTACTGGTCGATGGTGACCTTGATGCCGACCTTGGCGAGCGACGCCTGGAGGGACTCGGCGGTCTTCACCTCGGGGGCGCGGTTGTTGCGGACCGCGATGGTGGTCTCGAACCCGTCCGGCTTGCCGCAGGCCTTGAGGGCCTCCTTGGCCTTGGCCTCCTGCGGCTCGCCCTTGGTCAGGCTCCACGGGTCGTAGCTCTTGTCGGAGCCGGGGATGCCGGGCGGCAGCATGTTCGCGCCGAGGTCACCGCTGGTCGGGCCGCCGCGGGCGGTCTGCAGGGACTTCGGGTCGGCCGCGTAGATGACGGCCTTGCGGCACTCGATGTTGTCGAACGGCGCGACCGTGGTCGGGAAGGCGAAGTAGCGGATGTAGCCCGTGAACGGGTTGTCCGCGTTCTTCTTGAGGTTCTCGTCCTTCAGGACCTTGTTCTTGCCGGCCTGCTGCATGCCCGTGCCGTCGATGGCGAGGTCGATGTCGCCCGACAGCAGACGCGCGTCCATGTCGTCCGGGTTGGTGGTCACCGTGAAGGAGACCTTGTCCGGCAGACCCTTGCGGATCGTGTCGGTCTTCGGGTCCCAGTTCTCGTTGCGGACGAAGGTCGCGCCCTTGCTCGCGGTGAAGCTCTCGACCTTGTACGGGCCGGTGGAGACCGGCTTGTTGGTGTACGTGGCGCCCGTGTCCTTGGCCGCCGGGACCGGCGAGGAGGACGGCATGGCCAGCAGGTAGCTGAAGTCGGAGTTGGCGCTCGCCAGGTTGAAGACGATCGTCTTGTCGTCCGGCGTCTCGACGGACTTCAGGCCCATCTTGTTCGCGTCGGTGTCCTTGTACGGGCCGGGGTACTTCTGGCCCTGGTCGAGCAGGTCGATCAGGTACGTGGGACCGCCGGACAGCACGTCCTGCGCGAAGACGCGCTCGATGCCGTACTTGAAGTCCTTCGAGGTGATCGGCGTGCCGTCCTCGAACTTCACGCCGTCCTTGATCTTGAGGGTGTACGTCTTGCCCTCGTTGCTCAGGACGGGCAGGCCCTCGGCGAGGTCCGGGACGAGCTTGCTGCCGTCCTTGCCCGGCTTGCTGTCGTACGCGAGCAGCTGGCGCACGTAGAGGCGCTGGATGTCCCACACGAAGCCGTAGTAGGCACGCGCCGGGTCGAGGTAGTCGACGTCCTGCGGCGACCAGAGCTTGAGCTCTCCGCCCTTGGCGTCCGACGGGTTCACCATGCCGGTGGTGGCCGCGTTGAACGCGGCGCCGCCGGCGCCCTTGCCCTCGGTCTTCTTGTCGCCGTCACTGCCACCGCACGCGGCGGTCAGGGACAGGGCGGCGATCACGGCGGTGATCGCGAATGCCTGCTTTCTGCGGATCACGTTGGTCCAACCTCCATTGGTGGGTGAATCGATGAAGCGGTTCAGCTGCCCTTGGGGTCGAGAGCGTCACGCAGCCCGTCCCCGAAGAGGTTGAACGCCAGGACGGTGATGAAGATCGTGATACCGGGGACCACCATGTACGCGGGGTCGTCCTGGTAGATGGGGATGGCGTCGGACAGCATCTTTCCCCAGGAGGCGGTGGGCGGTTTGACGCCGGCGCCGAGGAAGCTGAGGGCCGCCTCCGTCAGGATGTTGGTCGGGATGAGCAGCGTCGAGTAGACGAGGATCGGCGCGACCAGGTTGGGCAGCAGCTCCTTGATCAGGATGTAGCCGCGGCCGGCGCCGAGGCTGCGCGCCGCCTCGACGTACTCGCGCTCCCGCAGGGAGATCGTCTGGCCTCGTACGATGCGGCCGATGTACGGCCAGCCGAAGAAGCCGATGACGACGATCAGCACGCCCATCCGGACGCCCGAACCCGAGAACCCCCAGAGGGAGTTGGGCACGACGGACACCAGGGCGATGGTGAACAGCAGCTGCGGGAAGGCGAGCAGCAGGTCCATCAGGCGGCTGATGACGCCGTCGACCCAGCCGCCGATGAACCCGGCGAGCGCGCCGAGCAGGCTGCCGATCGTGACCGACACGAAGGCCGACAGGAAGGCGACGACCAGGGAGATGCGTGCGCCGTAGACGATCCGGCTGAACACGTCGCGCCCGTTGGTGGGTTCGACGCCGAGCAGGTAGTCGGAACTCATGCCGCCGAAGGAGCCGAGCGGCGTGCCCAGGTCCGGGTCGATCAAGTCCTCGTGGAACTCGTTGGGCGGGTGGCCCAGCAGGCTCACGATCTGCGGTGCGAAGACCGCCACCAGGATCAGGAATATCACGACCACGCCGCCGGTCAGCGCGACCGTGTCGCGCTTGAGCCGCATCCAGGCGATGCGGCCGGGCGAGCGGCCTTCGATGGCCTTGGCAGGGACGTCGGCTACGGACACGGGTGCGGGTGATTCCGCGCTCGTGTCATGCAGTGGTGCCGTCATCGTGGTGGGGACCCCTCTCGGCCGACGGGTTGCCGGCCCATGCCCGCCGCTGTGGCGGCGTTGGTGCGGAGTGGCGCTCGGAGTGCGTGGTGACACGCGGGACGCGTGTTGAGGTGCAGGAACTGCGGGAAGTGCGGTGCAAAGCCACAAGCGAAACGCGATGAACGAACCGGGTCTTGGAGGACTGACCGGCTCTTGGGTGGGGAGTCTTCATCGGCGCTGCGATCAGCCGCCAGACCCGCAGATGAATGGATGCGCAACCGTGATGTGAGGGCCGGGTTCCCGTTATCCGGACTTCGCTCGCGCCTGAGCGGATCAACACCGTCCGTTCGGTACGCAATCGGACATGGCGCCCAACTCGCGGTAGGACCATGCCTTTTGGACCCACAACAGCGACGAAAACCGGACAAGCCGGAGGCCGTGGGGAACCACGCGTTGCCCCCCCCCCCCCCCCCCGGAGCCCGCGCCCGGGCGCGGGCCGCGGCGCGCCCCCCCGGGGGCTGAGCGGGGGCGCGGG
>NZ_JBHYVA010000419.1:0-1946 GCF_042750055.1 Streptomyces sp. NPDC059456 | reverse complement strand
TAATATCTCAGTGTTTATCCCGCTAAATGCCCTACTAACGCCCAACCGGGCGCGCGCGGGCTCTTCGGCCACTCCGCACCGGCCTCCGGCTCGTGTCGCGTGCCCGTCTCAGGGGCCGGGCAGACCCCGCTCGGGTCAGTACGCGGGGGCCTGGCCCTCGCGGTCGTAGAAGGGGCGGGTCTGGGCGCGCAGCCACATCGCGACGGGATCGTGCTCGTCGGCCAGCGCCACCGTGCACACGGGGACGCCCTCGGGCACCGCGCCGACCGACTGGCGCATCATCTCCCGTACGGACTCCAGCGCGGGCGCGGAGGCGTCGTACAGGTCGAGCCCGACCGCCAGGTACGGCGAGCCCAGCGAAGGCTGCACCCAGGCGCGGCGCAGCGAGCGGACGGCGGGGGTGCGGTGCGCGTGCTGGGTCAGCAGTCCGTAGAACTGCGGGAGCTCCAGGGCGGGCTCGGACAGCCGCAGCGGGCCGGCCGGCATCCGGTCCAGGCCGGTCGCGATCCGGCGCAGGTCGGCCCAGGGGATGCCGAGGCCGCCGCCCTGGGCGTGCGGGTTGAGCCACAGGCCCCAGCGGTCGGGGTACAGGGCGCGGGCGATGTCCCGGCCGGTGACCACCTCGTAGCCCCGGTTCCAGCCGCTGGCGGCCAGCTCCTGGGGGGAGGTCACGCAGGGCGCGTACCCGAGGCCCTCGACCTCCATGCCGCCGTACTGGGCCTCCGGGGAGCCCGGCTGTCCCTGCCAGAGCAGCATCCACAGGCGGCCCTCGGCGAGGGCGTGCAGAAGTGACTCGTAGCTCTCGTAGCGCCCGGGCGTCACCTGGCGCATCATGTGCTCGACCTGCCCGGCCGCGGCCGTGCCTGACGCACTCACCCGGTACCCCTCTTCGTTCCTCGTCCGCCCGTCCACCCGTGTCCGCACCCAGCTTAAGCGGCCCTAAGCGAGGTAGAAGGGGCGTACGCGCGTAACCATGAAGTCGACCACCGGGTCCTGCACGGCGTCGAGGAGGATCAGCTGAACGGGCCAGGCCGGCGCCACGCGGGCCAGGGCCCGGCCGAGGGCCTCCATGGGGGCGCTGCGCATCCCGGGCTCCCATCCCGGCAGCCGGACGCCGATGTAGAGCTCCGGGGCCCCTCCCTCGACGCTGGCGAGGCAGCGGTGGGCGGCGGAGATCACGCCGGTGGCGCGGAACTCCTCCGCGGCGGCGGTCAGGAAGTCCACCGGGTCGTCCTGCCAGTCGGGTTCGAAGAGCCGGACGCGGCCGCCGGTGGCGGGGCCGTCGAGCGGGGTGCGGCCGGTGCGGCAGAGCTCCGCCACGGCGGGCGGGGGCAGCGGGACGCCGACGGCGCCCTCGGGGTTCACGGCGATGCCGAGCTGCGGGGGCAGGCCGCGGGCGAACTCGACGGCCGGGGCGACGGCGAAGTCCATGCCGGGGCCCGCGCAGGCGCGGAACTGGGCCTCGGAGCTGTAGACGGGGACGTACGCCGCCCCGTTGATCTCCATGGTGGGCAGGGCGAGGGCGGCCGCGTCCGGGCCGCCGCCGCCCGGCAGGGGCACCCAGAGCAGGCTGCGCCCGAGCACCTCGACGATGCGGGCGCCGGCGTCCGCCTGCCCGAGCGCCGCCCCGAGCACCTGCTCCAGCTCGTTGTCCGGCCAGCCGCCGCCGTGCATGTACGCCTCCGCTGTTCTCACCCCACGCTGTCGGCCCGAGATTAACCGCTGCCCCCGGCCGGCCCGGGGCAGGGTCAGGGGCGGCGGAAGGCGATGCGGGTCACCCGGGCCGCCGAGCCGCGGTCCAGCAGGACCGCCGAGGTGCAGCCGGCGGGGAGGCGGCCCGATTCCGCGTCGCGCAGCAGCCGGGGGCCCCCCCACCCGGGGGGGGGGGCGGGGAGCCCGCCAACCCCCCCCCCCCCCGCCCCCCGCCCCCCCCCGCGCACCCACGC
>NZ_JBHYVA010000418.1:4023-7554 GCF_042750055.1 Streptomyces sp. NPDC059456 | reverse complement strand
GCCACCCTCGCCCTGCTCCGCGACGACGAGCGCCGCGCCGAACTGGGCCGGCGCTCCCGCGAGCGGGTCGTCGAGAAGTTCACCCTCCACCAGTCCGTGGACGGCTTCCGCCACATCTACCGGGAACTCGCCGGCCAGCCCGTCCTGCCCGTCCACGCGGGCGACGACTGGACGCAGCGGCTCGCCGACCCCTGGTACCGCGAACTCGCCGCCGACGGGAGCCTGTGGTGAGCGGATCCCTCTGGCTGCGCGTCCCCGGCGGCGACACCCTGCCCGCCGTCGACCCCCTGGACGAACTCGCCGACCGGCTCGGCCCGTTCATCGCGGCGGCCGTCCACCCCGACGAGATCGCCGCGATCCTCGAATCCGACGGACTGACCGACGAGCACATCCGGCTCGCCTACGGGCGCCACGACTCCTTCGACCTCGCCGAGGAGCTCTACAGCCGGGTGCCCCGCTCCTTCCCCGAACCGGAACACGTCCCCGACCCCTGGAAGGTCTCCCTCACCGCCTGCCTGCTGCGCGGGGTGATCTTCGCGCTGCCCGGCCTCGCCTACGTCCTGGGCGCCCCCCTGCTGGAGGGCCCCAAGGACCGCCTGGGCCTGCCCGCGGGCACGCTGACCCTGCTCGCGGGGGCGCTCATCGGCTGGGTGTGGGACCAGACCCTGTCCCACCGCGCCTACTCCTGGACGGGACTGGGCGACCGGGCCGCCGCCGGACGGACCCTGCTGGTCGGCGCCCCCGTCGGCGCCCTGCTCGGCACCGCCGCCGCGCTGACCGTGCCCGGCGGGCCGCCGTTCTCGTACGCGTTCGCCGCCGGCCAGGCCCTGTACGTGGGCGCCGCCACCGTGCTGCTGGTCCTCGGCCGGGAACGGGTGCTGCTCGCCGCGCTCTCCCCGATGGCCGCGGGGTCACTCCTCGCACTGTTCACCGACCCGCCCCTGCCGGTACGGGTGGGCCTGCTGCTGGTGTCCCTGCTGGCCGCCTGCACCCTCGCCCTGCGGGAGCTGCCGCTGGCCGAGGGCGTACGGGCCGGCGTGCGCCGGATCCGCGGCTGGTCCGGACACGGCCCGGGCGAAGGCCCGGTGCGCTGGCGGATGCTGCGGGGCGCCGAGGAGGAGTACGGCCCGCGCGGACCCCGGATCGGGGACTCCGTGCCCTACGGGGTGTTCGGCCTCGGCACCGGCCTGCTCGTGCTGTACGCCGCCCTCGGGGAAGTGCTCGCCGGGGGTCCCGCCGAGGCCGTCGCCGCCCCGTCGGCCGTGGCGCTCACCCTCAGCATGGGGCCCGCCGAATGGCTGCTCCACCGCTTCCGCAGCGGGAGCCTCGCCGGGCTGCGGGCCGCCCGCTCGCCCCGCCAGTTCTGGCTGCGGATGCTCGGCACGCTGGGCCGCTGCCTCGCCGCGTACCTGGCGGTGCTGCTGCTCCTCGGGGTCGCCGGCACCCTGCTCTGGCCGGGAGCCCCCGGGCCGACCGGGGTCCGGGCCGCGACCTTGCTGCTGCTCGGCGCCGTCATGTGGACCGGGCTGCTGCTCCAGTCCTTCGGGGCGGTCCGGCCGGCCGCCGCCGTCTGCGCCTCGGCGGCCGCCGCCCAGAGCCTGGCCCTGCTGCTGGGGCTGGGGCAGCCGCGGCTGGTCCAGCTCGTCGTGGCCGGTGCGGCCGCGGCGGCGCTGGGCGCGCTGGTGTGCCTCCTGCTCGGCCGTGCGACGGCCCACCGCTGATCCCGTGACCCCGTACGAGAAGAAGGCCCCCATGCTGCTGGTGCCCCTCTACGAGCACCCCGCCGACCGGCCCGAGGACTGGGAGCTGCTGATCCGCTCCGCGGGCCGACTGCACTCCGTGGTCCTCAACCCCGCCAGCGGGCCGGGCGAGGCCCCCGACGAACGCTTCGCCTCCGTCGCCCGGCGGCTGCGCGACGCCGGGGTGCCCGTCCTCGGCTACACCGACACCGACTACGGCCGGCGCCCGCACTCCGCCGTCGTGCAGGACCTGCTGCGCCACCGCGACTGGTACGGCGCCGACGGGGCCTTCCTCGACCAGGCATCCGCCGATCCGGCCCTGCTGTCGCACTACGGGCGGCTCGCCGTCGCCGCCCGGGCCGCGGGCGCCCGCACCCTCGTCCTCAACCACGGGGTCCACCCGCACCCCGACTACGCCGCACTCGCCGACCTGCTGGTCACCTTCGAGGGCCCCTGGGACGCCTACCGGGAGGCGGCGGTGCCGCCCTGGACGGCCGACCACCCCGCCCAGCGGTTCTGCCACCTCGTGTACGCCGTCCCGCCGGGCGCGCCCGCCGCCGAGCTGGCCCGCCGGCGCGGGGCCGCGGTGCACTGCGCGGTCCCCGGGACCGGTGCGCACCCGTGGGGGACCCTCCCGTACGCCCTGGAGGCCGCCGGATGACGCGCACGCCCGGCCGCGGCCGCCGCGCCCTGCCCCTGGTCCTGCTGCTCCTGCTGGCCGCCTGCACCACCGAGCGGCCGGACGAGCCGGACGGCCTGGTGCCCGCCCCGCTGCCCGCCCCGGCGCCGGGACGGCGCTGGCAGCCGGCACCGGGGGTCAGCTGGCAGTGGCAGCTCACCGGGAAGCTCGACACCTCCGTGCAGGCGGCGGTGTACGACGTCGACGGGTTCAACACCACCAAGGAGCAGGTCGCCGGGCTGAGACGGGCGGGCCGGCGGACCGTCTGCTACGTGTCCACCGGCGCCTGGGAGGAGTTCCGCCCCGACGCCGGCGCCTTCCCGAAGGCGCTGCTCGGCAAGGGCAACGGCTGGGAGGGCGAACGCTGGCTGGACGTCCGGGGGCTGGCCGCACTGGAGCCGCTGATGGCGAAACGGTTCGACATGTGCCGCGACAAGGGCTTCGACGCGGTGGAACCGGACAACATGGACGGCTACCGCAACGAGACCGGCTTCCCGCTCACCGCCGACGACCAGCTCACGTACAACCGGCTGATCGCGAAGCTGGCGCACGACCGGGGGCTCGCGGTCGGGCTGAAGAACGACCTCGACCAGATCCCGCAGCTGGTGGGGGACTTCGACTTCGCGGTCAACGAGCAGTGCTTCGAGTACGACGAGTGCGAGCGGCTCACCCCGTTCGTCGCAGCGGGCAAGGCCGTCTTCCACGTCGAGTACGAGGGCCGGATCGGCCAGTGGTGCCCGCGCTCGCAGGAACTGCGGCTCAGCTCCCTGCAGAAGAAGTACGACCTGGACGCCTGGCGGCAGTTCTGCCCGCCCAAGGACGTGAGCGCCGGCACGAACGGGGACGGGGACGGGGGCCAGGGCCGGGGCTAGGCGACGGGGAGGACCGCGTGCACCCGGTAGCCGCCGCCGAACCGGGGTCCGGCGAAGCAGGAGCCGCCCAGCGCCGTGGCCCCCGCCCGCCAGACGATCAACCCCGGGGGGCCCCCCCCGCCCGCCGCCGCGGGGGCGGTGTCCTTTTTATTCTCCCCCCCCGCCCCCCGGGCCGGCTGCTGGGCGGTGGACCCCAACCCCCCCCACGGCCACGGCCTGGCGATCTGCGCGAACGGTGCCG
>NZ_JBHYVA010000418.1:0-4013 GCF_042750055.1 Streptomyces sp. NPDC059456 | reverse complement strand
GCCCAGCGCCGTGGCCCGCTCGCGCATGCCGAGCAGCCCGTGGCCGCCGCCCGCGCCGTCGTCCTCGGGGACCCCGGCCGCTCCGCCGTCGTCCAGCACCGTCACCTCCACCGACGTGCCGAACCGGACCACGCTGACCTCGGCCCGGACCTCGTGGCCCGCGTGCTTGCGCACGTTGGTCAGGGCCTCCTGGATCACCCGGTACGCCGCCAGGTCCACGGCCGCCGGCAGCGGGTCCCGGTCGCGGCCCAGCTCGACCATCACCTTCACCGGCAGCCCGGCGTGCCGGAAGGTGTCCACCAGCTCGTCCAGGACGGCCAGTCCCGGCGCCGGCTCGGTCGGTGCCTCCGGGTCGCCGGACTGCCGCAGCAGCCCGACCGTGGCCCGCAGCTCGTTCAGCGCCGAGCGGCTCGCGTCCCGTACGTGGGCCAGGGCCTCCTTGGCCTGGTCGGGCCGCTTGTCCATGACGTGCGCGGCCACTCCCGCCTGGACGTTGACCAGGGCGATGTGGTGGGCCACCACGTCGTGCAGGTCCCGGGCGATCCGCAGCCGCTCCTCGGCGACCCGCCGCCGGGCCTCCTCCTCCCGGGTCCGCTCGGCCCGTTCGGCCCGCTCCCGGATGGCGTCGATGAACGCCCGCCGGCTGCGCACCGCGTCACCGGCGGCCGCGGCCATCCCGGTCCAGGCGAAGATGCCGATGTTCTCCTGCGCGTACCAGGGCAGCGGGCCGGCCAGCATGGCCACGCCGGTCAGCCCCGCCATCGTCAGCACGGCGATCCGCCACGTGGTGGGCCGGTCCGTGCGGGAGGCCAGCGTGTACAGGGCGATCACCGTGGACATGGCGACGGGGGCCCGCGGCTCGCCGGTGCCCAGCTCCAGCAGGCACAGCCCGATCGTCACGGCGAGCACGGTGCGGGTGCGCCGCCGCCGGAACACCAGCGCTGCCGCGCCCAGCACCATCAGCAGCAGCGAGAACGGCTCGGGGGTCCGGGTCCCGAAGGTGGGCCCGTGCGGTCCGTGCGGGTCCGCGAAGGAGCCGACGACCATGGAGACGAGCGCCCCGAGCGCGAGGACGGCATCGGTGGCGAGCGGGTGGGCCCGCATCCACTGCCGGGTGGGGGCGAACGGCCCGAGGTCTGTCGTCACCCCGATACGGTACGGCCTGCCTCCGGACGGCAGGGCGGGCCCGTCAGGTCCCGGGCCGCTGCGGCGGCAGCGGGGCCGCCGGGGGCGGGCGCCTGCCGAGCGGAGTGCGGGAGCGCTCCGGGCCCCACCTGGCCCGCACCACGCACACGGCCATGACGGCGGCGATGGCCGCGAGGTGCTCCTTGCCCGCCAGGTTGTCCTTGACCAGCACCTCGCCGATCATCACCGCGATGACGACGGCGCCGGTCAGGTACGCCCGGTAGCGCCAGCACACGTAGATCGCGAGGCCGACCACCGCCGCCGACGGGCCGGTGTCGTTGACGACCCGGTCGGACAGCGGCAGGCCGAAGGGGTGGTCGGGGCCCAGCGAGAGCCCGATCCGCGCGTACGTGGTTCCGGCGAGGGTGGCGACGTAGCCGATGACCAGCGTGCGCCACCAGCCGATGCAGATCTCCGAGATCCCGAAGACCAGCAGGATCTGGGCGAGCGCCCCCCACACGGGCAGGTCGAGGGCGGGGACGAACAGGGACAGCGGGGTGCGCAGCACGGCCAGCCACAGCGGGTCGACGGCCTTGACCGATCCGAGGTTCTGGACCGGCTGGAACCCCCAGGACGTGTTCTGGACGATCTGGAAGACCGAGGTCAGGCAGACGGCCCCCAGGGTCATCGGGGCCGCCCGCCACTTGTCGCGGACCAGGGCGTCCCGGACGGTCCAGAACAGGGGCCCCCACTCGCGGCGGGCGAACCGCCGCAGGGGGGTGGTCGTCCAAGCCGTCAACGATTGGTCTCCAGATGTTTGCGGTTCAGCCACTTCGGCAGCCCGGGTGCCTCCAGGAAGCCCTCGGCCCGGCCCGCCGCGATACCGATCCGCAGGAGGTCGGAGCTCTTCTCGAAGAGCATGAACCGCGGCTCCCAGATCGGCCGGTATTTGGCGTTGGCCCGGTAGAGGGACTCGATCTGCCACCAGCGGGAGAAGAAGCTCAGCAGCGAGCGCCACATGCGCAGCACCGGACCCGCGCCGAGCTTGGACCCCCGCTCGAAGACGGAACGGAACATCGCGAAGTTCAGCGAGACCTGTGTGACGCCGATCTCCTTGGAGCGTTCCAGGAGTTCGATGACCATGAACTCCATCAGCCCGTTCTCGGAGTCGCGGTCGCGGCGCATCAGGTCCAGCGACAGGCCCTTGGGGCCCCACGGCACGAAGGACAGCACGGCGCGCAGATCGCCGTTGCCGTCGGTGCACTCCAGCATCACGCACTGGCCGTCGCCGGGGTCGCCCAGTCGGCCCAGGGCCATGGAGAAGCCGCGCTCGGTCGCCCCGTCGCGCCAGTCGTCGGCGCGGGTGAGGAGCACGTCCATCTCCTCGGCGGGGATGTCGGCGTGGCGGCGGATGCGCACCGTGTACCCGGCGCGCTTGACGCGGTTGTAAGCCTGCCGGACGGTCCGCATGGCACGGCCCTCCAGCGTGAACTCGTCGGTCTCGACGATGGCTTCGTCGCCCAGCTCCAGTGCGTCCAGTCCGTGTCGCGCGTAGATCTGGCCCGCTTCCTCGCTCGCGCCCATCACGGCCGGCACCCAGCCGTGCTCGCGGGCCTCGGCCAGCCACGGCTCGATGGCGCCGGGCCAGGCCTCGGGGTCGCCGATCGGGTCGCCGGAGGCCAGCGAGACGCCGCCGACGACCCGGTACGTGACGGCCGCCTTGCCGGTCGGGGACCAGATGACGGACTTCTCGCGGCGCAGCGCGAAGTAGCCGAGGGAGTCGCGGTCGCCCTGCCGGGCGAGCAGTGCGCGCAGCTTCTCCTCGTCCTGCGCGGTGAGCGGGTCGACGGCGCGGCGCGAGCGGAAGGCGGCGAGCAGCACGGCGATCAGGAGCAGCGTCGACATGACGTTGATCACGATGTCGACCCAGCCGGGCGTGGTGATCGACGCGTAGTCGCGGGCGTTCGGCTCCAGGGTGATCAGCCGCATCACGCCGTACCGCCAGCGGGCGAGGAACGTGGCGTCGGCGGCGTCCGGGTCGGTGTTCGAGGCGCCGACGATCAGCGCGGCGAGCAGCGAGGTGACCAGCAGGCCGACGGCGCCGACGGCGGTGGCCAGCTTGGGGTTGGAACGGTCGCCCTTGGCGTAGAACTCGCGGCGGCCCAGCAGCAGGGCGCCGACGAAGCCGGCGGTCAGTGCGAGGGAGACCCAGTTCTGGGTGTGGTCCCGGAACTCCGGGTAGCAGAGGTTGAAGTCACCGCTGGTGCACGGGGCGAAGGCGGCGGTGGCGAAGGCCAGCAGCAGCATGCCGCTGAGCACGAGGTTCAGGATCCACGCGGCGCGCTTGCGGCGGCCCATGGTGACGGCGAGCAACAGCGAGAACAGGCCGGACGCGAAGCCGGCCGTGAGCAGGTACGGGGTGTAGAAATCGGCGGTGTTGTGCCGCCGCAGGTCCTGCCCGAGCGAAAGCCACACCGCGCTCAGGAAGTTGACGAAGGTGACGGCCCGCAGGTACCAGACCGCGAACGCGGCGCTGCGCCGTGACCGGGCGGACCCCCGGCTGCCCCCTTCGTCTTTCTTGTCGTCCTTCTTGTCGTCTTTCCTGCTGTTCGTGTCCTTGCCGGATCCCTGGGCCGCCTTGGCGGCCTGTGCCTGTACTGCCTGTGCGGCGGTCCGGTCGGTGTCTGCGCTGGTCAATCGGGCCTCTCCCATGAAACGCGATGATATGGGGCGCCGCCGTCCATGGGTGGCCCGGTCCGGGGCGCCTGCGGCCGCTCTTGAGCCACCGCGCCCCGGAGCGGGCGCTAGGGGGTGTACCCCCGGTCCCCCGTGCCGTTTAACACACATTACCAGCACTCACAAATATAAGTGTATATATAGCGGGTGGG
>NZ_JBHYVA010000417.1:0-7556 GCF_042750055.1 Streptomyces sp. NPDC059456 | reverse complement strand
ACACCCACAACAACCCCTCCCCCCCGCCCCGCGGTCCCCCCCCGGCCCCCCCCCCCCGAGGGGTGGGGGCCCTTGCCGCGTCATCGCGCGGGACGCGTCAGGCGGCGAGCAGCTTGCGCACCCGGTCCGCCCCGACCGCGAGCAGCAGCGTGGGCAGGCGCGGCCCGGTCTCCCGGGTCACGAGCAGGCGGTAGAGCAGCGCGAAGAAGGAGCGCTGGGCGACCTTGAGCTCGGGCGTGGGCTTGGCGTCGGGCTCCAGGCCGGCCATCACCTTGGGGACGCCGTAGACGAGCGTGGTGAGCCCGTCGAGCGACCAGTGGGATTCGAGGCCCTCCACCAGCAGGCGCAGCGACTCGCGGCCCTCGTCGTCCAGGGAGGACAGGAGCTCGGTGTCGGGCTCCTCGCGTACGAGGGTGCGCTGGTCGGCCGGGACCTGGGTGGTGATCCAGTTCTCGGCGCGGTCCAGGCGCGGCCGTACCTCGTCGAGGGAGGTCAGCGGCTGCGACGGGTCCAGGTCGGTCAGGATGCGCAGGGTCTGCTCGTCGTGGCCGGCGGTGATGTCGACGACGGAGGCGAGCGTGCGGTACGGCAGCGGGCGCGGGGTGCGCGGCAGCTCGTGCGAGGCGACGCGTACGGCGCGGGTGTGCGCGGCGGCGTCGGCCGGGAGCACGGAGCCGTCGGCGACCTTCGCCTCCAGCTTGTCCCACTCGTCGTAGAGCCGCTGGATCTCCTGGTCAAAGGCGATCTTGAAGGACTGGTTGGGCCGGCGGCGGGCGTACAGCCAGCGCAGCAGCTGCGGCTCCATGATCTTCAGCGCGTCGGCCGGGGTCGGGACCCCGCCCTTCGACGAGGACATCTTGGCCATGCCGCTGATGCCGACGAACGCGTACATCGGGCCGATCGGCTGCTCGGCACCGAAGAGGTGCACGATCTGGCCGCCGACCTGGAAGGACGAGCCGGGCGAGGAGTGGTCGACGCCGGAGGGCTCGAAGATCACGCCCTCGAAGGCCCAGCGCATCGGCCAGTCGACCTTCCAGACCAGCTTGCCGCGGTTGAACTCCGACAGCTTGACGGTCTCGGTGAACTCGCACTCGGTGCAGACGTAGGCCAGCTCGGTCGTCTCGTCGTCGTACGAGGTGACCTTGGTGAAGTCCTTGTTGCAGGCGCCGCAGTACGGCTTGTACGGGAAGTACTCCGCGCCCTCGGCGCTGCCGTCGTCCTCGGCGGCCGCACCGGAGCCCTCGGCGGCCTCCAGCTCGGCCTCGTCGACCGGCTTCTGCTGGGGCTTCTTGCCGCCCGGCTTCTGCTTCGTGCGGTACTGGGCGAGGACGGCGTCGATGTCGCCGCGGTGCTTCATCGCGTGCAGGATCTGCTCGCGGTAGGTGCCGGCCAGGTACTGCTCGGTCTGGCTGATCGGGTCGTACTCGACGCCCAGCTCGGCCAGCGCCTCGACCATGGCGGCCTTGAAGTGCTCGGCCCAGTTCGGGTACGCGGAGCCCTCGGGGGCGGGCACGGCGGTCAGCGGGCGGCCGATGTGCTGGGCGTGGGACTCCTCGGTGACGCCGGGGATGCCCTTGGGCACCTTCCGGTACCGGTCGTAGTCGTCCCAGGAGATCACGTGCCGGACCTCGAAGCCGCGGCGGCGGATCTCGTCGGCGACCAGGTGCGGGGTCATGACCTCGCGGAGGTTGCCCAGGTGGATCGGGCCGGAGGGGGAGAGTCCGGACGCGACGACGACAGGTTTGCCGGGTGCTCGGCGCTCCGCCTCGGCGATGACCTCGTCCGCGAAACGGGAGACCCAGTCGGTCTCGGTGCTGCTCTGAGCCACGACACGTCCTTCTATCTCGAATGCTGTTCAGCCATTCTCCCAGACGGAACGGGCCGCTCCGGGGTTGCTTCCGCCCGCGGGCGTCCTGCCCGATATCCCGCGAAGGGAGAGGGCCTCACGTGGGATACTCGGCACTTGTCGGAACAACCAAGTGCACCCACCAGCACGACCTCACAGGAACGGCAGCTCATGGCCTCGGTCCCTTCCCTCGCTTCTTCCGTCAATCAGCGCGTCGCGGACGCCCTCGCCTCGGCCCTGCCGGAGGCCGGTGGCGCCGACCCGCTGCTGCGACGAAGCGACCGGGCCGACTTCCAGGCCAACGGCATCCTGGCGCTCGCGAAGAAGGCCAAGGCCAACCCGCGCGAGCTGGCGACGACCGTGGTCGACGCCCTGGCCGCCGGTGACCTGATCCAGGAGATCGAGGTCTCGGGCCCCGGCTTCCTCAACATCACGGTCTCCGACCGGGCGATCGTCGAGACCCTCGCCGCGCGCGCCGCCGACGACCGCCTCGGCGTCCCGTACGCCGCGAACGCGGGCACGACGGTGATCGACTACGCGCAGCCGAACGTCGCGAAGGAGATGCACGTCGGCCACCTGCGGTCCGCGGTCATCGGTGCGGCGATGGTCGAGATCCTGGAGTTCACGGGCGAGAAGGTGGTCCGGCGCCACCACATCGGCGACTGGGGCACCCAGTTCGGCATGCTCATCCAGTACCTCCTGGAGCACCCGCACGAGCTGGACCACAAGTCGGAGCAGGAGGTCTCCGGCGAGGAGGCCATGTCCAACCTGAACCGCCTGTACAAGGCCTCGCGGGCGCTCTTCGACTCCGACGAGGAGTTCAAGACGCGGGCGCGGGCCCGGGTCGTCGACCTCCAGGCGGGCGAGCCGGAGACCCTCGCGCTGTGGCAGCGGTTCGTCGACGAGTCGAAGATCTACTTCTACTCCGTGTTCGACAAGCTGGACATGGACATCCAGGACCCGGACGTCGTCGGCGAGTCCGGCTACAACGACATGCTGGTCGAGACCTGCAAGCTGCTGGAGGAGTCGGGCGTCGCCGTCCGCTCCAACGGTGCGCTGTGCGTGTTCTTCGACGAGTACAAGGGCCCGGACGGCAACCCGACCCCGCTGATCGTCCAGAAGTCGGACGGCGGCTTCGGCTACGCCGCGACCGACCTGTCGGCGATCCGCGACCGCGTCGGCACCCTGAAGGCCGACACCCTCATCTACGTGGTCGACGCCCGCCAGTCGCTGCACTTCAAGATGGTCTTCGAGACGGCCCGCCGCGCCGGCTGGCTGAACGACGAGGTCAAGGCCGTACAGCTGGCCTTCGGCACGGTCCTCGGCAAGGACGGCAAGCCGTTCAAGACCCGTGAGGGCGAGACGGTCCGGCTGGTGGACCTGCTGGACGAGGCGGTGGACCGGGCCGCGGCCGTGGTCCGCGAGAAGGCCCAGGACCTCACCGAGGAAGAGATCGCCGAGCGGGGCAGGCAGGTCGGCATCGGCGCGGTGAAGTACGCGGACCTGTCCACGTCCGCGGCCCGCGACTACAAGTTCGACCTGGACCAGATGGTCTCGCTGACCGGCGACACGTCCGTCTACCTCCAGTACGCGTACGCCCGTATCCAGTCGATCCTCCGCAAGGCTGGCGAGGCCAGTCCGGCCGCCCACCCCGAGCTGGAGCTGGCCGCGTCCGAGCGCGCGCTGGGCCTGCACCTGGACTCTTTCGGCGAGCTGGTCGCCGAGGCGGCCTCGGAGTACGCCCCGCACAAGCTGGCCGCGTACCTGTACCAGCTGGCGTCGCTGTACACGACGTTCTACGCCGAGTGCCCGGTGCTGAAGGCCGACACCGCCGAACAGGTCGAGAACCGCCTGTTCCTGTGCGACCTGACCGCCCGGACGCTCTCCAAGGGCATGTCGCTGCTGGGCATCCGCACCCCCGAGCGCCTCTGACGGTCCCACGCTCACGCACGGCGGCCCCGCCCCCCCCTTCCGGGGAGGCGGGGCCGCCCCCCAGGACCGGGCGGGCGTTGGTGAAATACCAGTATTTTGCCAGGGCGGCCCCGCCGAGCCGGCCGGCCACGACGGACAGGAACCGCCTCGTCTGCCTGTTCTGCAGGGCGACCGTCCCGCCGGGACCGGCGATCACGTCCCAGTTGAACTGCTCGCCGTTGCCCTCGTCGATGCGGATCCCGTCGCCCGCCGACGCCAGGCTGTAGCGGTTGTCCTGCGCGTCCATGTTCACGAGCGATATGGAGCCGTCGCCGTGCCCGGTCACCTGCCAGACGGCGTTGTCGTGCCGGCTGCCGTACCAGAGCCGGCTGGCCTGGCACACGACGCTGCCGAAGTAGTCGTTGTCGCCGAGCCACTGGTCGGGCATGTCCCTGGGGGCCATGACGTACGTCAGGCCCGGTTGCGGCGGCGCCATGATGCCGATGGAGGCGGGGGCGGGCGCGGAGAGGGGGGCGGCCGAGGCCGTACCCGCGGTGATCAGGGTCAGGAGGGCGGCGGTGCACGCCACCACCGCGGTGCGTCGGTTCATTTTCAGCCCTTCATCACGGTGAAGGTGACGGTGGCGTTGTCGCCGCTGCCACCGCCCTGCTTGCAGACGAAGCCGTTCGGGACGGAGCAGGAGTAGCCGTTGCTGCCCACGTACGGGTTGCTCCAGCGGATGGTGACGTTGCCGACGTCGATCATGCTGTAGACGGCCGCGCCCTCCGTCCCGGTCATCACGCCGTTGGACTCCGACTGCCAGGTGCCGTCGCTGAACGGGTAGACCTGGTCCGGCGGGACCATGCCGTCGGTCCACATGCCGGCCTGCAGGCTCGACGACGTGCGTTCCATCGAGTTGGGGGTGCGGTTCTGGAGCCTGACCGTGGTGCTGCGGGCCGCGTTCACCGAGAACGACCCGTTCCGGCCGACGGTGAACGTCACTTCCGCGTTGTTCCCGCTGCCACCGGTGCGCGAACAGGTGTAGCCCCTGGGCACCGTGCAGTCGTAACCGTTGGAGCCCACGTACGGGTTGTTCCAGTGGAAGGTGGCCTCGCCGTCGTTGCCGAGGGAGTAGGTCGCCTGCCCTTCCGTCCCGGTCATCACCCCCTGGGAGTGCGAGCCCCAGGTGGCGGACTTGAGGCCGTCGATCTTCTCCGGCGGTGTCTCGTCGTCCCAGATCCCGTGCGCCACGTGCGTGTAGTTGCGGTACATCGTCGTCGTGGTCTCGTTGACAACCTTCACCTTGGTGCTGCGGGCCGACTGCACCCCCACCGGGGACTGCTGCGGGGTGTCGTTCCCCGTCGCCGCGGTGGCCGTGACGGCCGGGGCGAGCACCAGGGCGGCCGCCATGGCCGCCACGACGGTGCGCCGCGCACCCGTATGGAATCCCGAGATGGCCGACATACATGTCTCCTCTTCCTCGTTCCGGCTTCGCAGCAATGAGCCTGCCGAGGTGGCCTAACGGCGAACTAACGCGCATTCCGGCGGTGTTGGCGTGATTGATGAACCATTTCGCGCCTTCATCCCTCTTCGCCCACGAGTACGGCCCTATGGGCTCGTAGGGTGCGGCCAGGACGACGCGGGGGCGGGCGGGGCGAATGGGACCGGCAGGGCGGTGGGGCAGGTGGGGCAGGTAGGGCAAATGGGGCACGCCATGGACTTCCGGTTGCTCGGCCCGGTGTCGGCCTTCTCGGGACGGGCCGAAGTACCGCTCGGACCGCCCAAACGCCGGGCCCTGTTCGCGCTGCTCGTCCTGGCGGACGGCACGCCCGTGGGGGCCGAGCGGATCACCGAGGCGCTGTGGGACGACCGGCCGCCGACGCACGCCCGGACCGTCGTCTACGGCCACGTGTCCGCCCTGCGCGCCCTGTTGCGCACCGACCGGGACACCGACGTCGTCACCCGGGACGGCGGGTACGCGCTGCACGCCGCGCCGGACGCGGTCGACCTGTGGCGCTTCCGCGAGCTCGTACGCCGCTCCGCGGCCCCGCCCCCGGGAAAACACCCGGCGGAGCTGCTGCGGCAGGGCCTGGAACTGTGGCGCGGCCCGGCGCTCACCGGGGTGGGCGACACCCCGCTGCTGACCACGGCGGCCGACCGGCTGGTGGAGGAACACCTCGCCGCACTGGAGCAGTTCGCCGCCGCCCTGCACACGTGCGGCCGGGGCGCGGAGGCCCTCGCACTACTGCGGCCCGCCGCCGAGCGGCATCCGCTGCGCGAGTCCCTGATCGCGGCCGTCGTCCGTGCGCTGCACCAAGCGGACCGCCAGGCCGACGCCGTCTCGCTCTACCGCCGCACGCAGCGCCGGCTCGCCCGGGAACTCGGCGTCGACCCGGGCGCCGCACTGTCCGAGGCGTACCTCGCCCTGCTGCGCGCCCGCCCCCCACAGCCCCCGCGGCGTCCGGCCGCCACGCCCGCGCCGCCGGGGCGAGTCCACGGGCCGCCCCCGCCTCGCGGGCAAGCCTCGCCACCGCACGGGCCGGCCCCGGCCCACCCGCAGACGGCACCGCACGGGCAGGCCGCGTCACACGGGCAGCCGGCGCCGCCACTCCTGCCGCACGGGCCGACCCCGGCGAACCAGCCGGCCCCGCCGCACGGGCACGCCGCGACGGACGGGCAGCCGGCGCCGCCACTCCTGCCGCACGGGCAGGCCGCGGCGCACGGGCCGACCCCGGCGAACCAGCCGGCCCCGCCGCAGGGGCAGGCAGCGCCGCCGGCCCCGGCACACGGGCCGGGGGCGGCACACGGGCAAGCCCCGGCGCACCGGCCGGGCGTGGCCGACCGGCAGGCTGCCGCCGAGCCGGCCGCGGCGGCCGTATCACCCACAGCCCCGGCGGCCCCCGCGGTGCCCTTCCTCCTGCCCCGCGCGCCGGCCGGCTTCGTCAGCCGTGCGGACGACCTGGCGCAGCTCACCAGGACCGCACGGTCGGGCGGTGCGCCGCTCAGCGTGATCACCGGCCCGGCCGGGGTCGGCAAGACCTCGCTCGCCGTCCACTGGGCGTACGCGCACGCCGCCGACTTCCCCGACGGCATCCTCTACGCCGACCTGCGCGCCGGGGAACCGGACGGGACCGGCCCCCGGACCACCGGTGTCCTCAACGACTTCCTCCAGGCCCTCGGCATCCCCGAGGAGCAGCTGCCGACCCGGTCCCGGGCCGTGGAGCACCTCTACCGCGCAACGCTCGCCGGCCGCCGCACCCTGGTCCTGCTCGACAACGCCCGCGACTCCGGCCAGGTCCGTCCCCTGCTGCCCGGGACCCCCGGCTGCACGGTGCTGGTCACCAGCCGCAACCGGCTGGAAGGCCTCGTGGCCACGGACTGCGCCCGGCTGCTGCCGCTGCGGCGGATGGCGCCCGCCGACGGGGTGCGGGTCCTGCGCACCGTCATCGGCGACGACCGGGTGGCGGCGGAACCCGCCGCCGCGGAGGAACTGTCCGTCCTGTGCGACGGCCTTCCGCTGGCCCTGCGGCTGGCCGCCGCCCGGCTCGCCGCCCGCCCCCGGCTCGCCCTGCGCGCCATGGCCGACGCCCTGGTCGACGAACACCAGCGGCTCTCCCTGCTGTCCGGCGAGGACCTCGGCGTCGGGGCGACGCTGCGGATGAGCGTGCAGCAGCTGCCGCCGGACGCCGCACTGCTCTTCCGCCGGCTCGCCCTGCACGTGGGGTCCGAGCTCGACGCCGGGGGCGCGGCGGCGCGCGGCGGCGCTGGGCCGCGGCCGGCGCCGCGCGCGGCGGGGCGC
>NZ_JBHYVA010000416.1:0-7570 GCF_042750055.1 Streptomyces sp. NPDC059456 | reverse complement strand
GTGAGCGCCGGGCTGGGCCACCGCGGGCCCCGCCGGGCGGCCCCCCCCCCGGGCCCCCCGTCCCCGCACACCGGGCTCCATCGGGCCCGGGGCGGGGGCGAGCTGTCCGACCTCACGGGCGCCGACGACCCGTTCGCCGCCGTGCACGCCCTGCGCACCCTCCAGCGGCTGGCCCGGGGCGCCGCGCGGACCCGCTGGGTGATGTCCGGCTTCACCCGGCCGGGAGCCGGGTCCGCCACCCACCGGAACCTGATGGGCCAGCTCGACGGCACCGCGAACCCGGCCCCCGCCGCCGACCCCGCCGGGCGGGCCCGGATCCTCGTCACCGGCCCGGACGCACCCGCCTGGCTGGCCGGGGGCTCGTACGTCGTCGTCCGCAGGATCCGGATGCTCCTCGACACCTGGGAGGGGCTGCCGGTCCACCACCGTGAAGAGGCCGTCGGGCGGCGCGTGGCCGACGGGGCCCCGCTGACCGGCGGCACCGAGCGCACCCCCGTGGACCTGGACGCCGCACGGCCCGACGGGATTCCCGTCATCGCGGCCAACGCCCACATCAGGCTGGCCGCGCCGCGCACCAACGGCGGCGCGACGATGCTGCGGCGCGGCTGGTCGTACTACGACGGCCTGCGCCCCGACGGCACACCGGACGCGGGGCTGCTGTTCGTCGCCTGGCAGGCCGACCCCCGTACGGGTTTCGTCCCCGTGCAGCAGCGGCTGGCCCGGGGCGACGCCCTCGCGCGGTACGTCGAGCACGAGGGCTCCGCCCTGTTCGCCGTGCCGGGAGGGACCGCGCCGGGGGAGTACGTCGGGCAGCGCCTCCTCGAAGGCTGAGACGGCCGGACCTCCCCGCCGGGCCTCCCTGCGGGGCCTCCGCCGGGCGTCTCCCGCCGCCCCGGGGCCCGTTGTCAGTGGTGGCTGTGAAGCTGGGCGGTATGGACGACAGGATGCTCCGGCGCCGGGTCTACGGCGCCGACCACGACGACCCCGATCCCGGCCCGCGCCCCGGCCACGTCTACGGCGAACTCGTGGGCGGCCCACTGGACGGGCTCCTCCTGGACATCACGGGCTGGAGCCCGCGCCGGCTCGCCGAAGAGGCCCGGCTCCCCACCGAGATAGGCCGCTACGGATCCGGGGGCCGCGCCCACTACCGCCGGCGGGCGGCCGAACCGGACCGCTGGGACTGGTCCGGCGACAGCCGGTGACCGGGGTGGCGTGGCGTCAGCCGGCCGAGCCCCGGCTCACGTTCCGGGCCCACAGGACCAGCGGCACCTGAAGCGGCAGCCGGGCGATCGTCACGGCCCGGGTGGCGGGGGAGCGGCGGCGCGCGTCGACGGCCATCTTCACGTTCGCGGGGAACACCCCGACGAAGAAGGCCGCCGCGGCCAGCGCCGCCACCCGGCGGGTCCGCGGGTGCGCGACACCCGCGGCGAGCGCCAGCTCCGCCGCGCCGCTCGCGTACGTCCACTGCCGGGCGGTGCCGGGCAGGGCGCTCGGGACGGTCGCGTCGAACGGCTTCGGTATCACCGCGTGCGCCACGCCCGCCCCGGCCAGCAGACCGGCGAGCAGCAGGGGGGAAGAAGGAGTGCGCGGCATCGGGGACGTCCTCTCGCAGGGGGCAGGAGCCCGCGATCCTACTCCCGGGTAGGGGATCGCCGGGAGGGCCGGAGTGTCGCTGCGGACCGGTGCCCCCGGCGGTCCGGAAGATTCTTCGAGGAATTTCCCGGGGAGCTGTCGATCCGGACGTCTCCCGTTCGACGCAGGAGTGAGAGGCGGGGACGGCCCCCGCCCGTCCGACCGAGGAGTCACCGTGCCGCGCTTCCTTTCCATGATCCGTATCGACGAGCAGAGCCTTCCCGCCAACACCGAGTTCCCGCCGGAGTTCGGGCAGCGCATGGGCGCCCTGATGGAGGAGATCACCAAGGCCGGGGTGATGCTCGACACCGCCGGGCTGCTCCCCACCGCCGAGGGAACCCGCGTGACCTGGTCCGGCGGCAGGCTGACCTACACCGACGGGCCCTTCACCGAGACCAAGGAGGTCGTCGGCGGCTACGCCATCCTCCAGGCCAAGGACAAGGCCGAGGCGCTGGAGTGGACCAAGCGGTTCCTGGAGATCCACCCCGTGGAGTGGACCGTCGGCGCCGAGCTGCGCCAGATCGACGAGGGCTGACCGCGCCGTATTTGCCCTGCCTCGTCACGGCTGCTCTGATGGGTGGCCGTGACGGCAGTGAGTACGGCCCAGGCGGTCGAAACGGTGTTCCGGATCGAATCGGCGCGGATCATCGCCGCCGTCGCGCGCATCGTGCGCGACGTCGGCATCGCCGAGGAGATCGCACAGGACGCGCTGGTCGCCGCCCTGGAGCAGTGGCCGCAGTCGGGTGTGCCGGACAAGCCGGGCGCCTGGCTCACGGCCACCGCCAAACACCGGGCCGTCGACCTCGTCCGCCGCAAGGAGACGTACGCCCGCAAGCTCGCCGAGGTCGGCCGGACCCTGGAGGACGTACCGCCGCCCGCCGAACCGGCCGCCCCGGACGACATCGACGACGACCTGCTGCGGCTGATCTTCACCGCCTGCCATCCCGTCCTGGCCACCGAGGCCCGGATCGCGCTGACCCTGCGCCTGATGGGCGGGCTGACCACCCAGGAGATCGCCCGCGCCTTCCTCACCTCGGAACCGACCGTCGCCCAGCGCATCGTCCGGGCGAAGCGGGCCCTGGCCAAGGCGGGCGTGCCCTTCGAAGTCCCGTACGGCGCCGACCGCGCGCAGCGGCTCGCCTCCGTCCTGGAGGTCATCTACCTGATCTTCAACGAGGGGTACTCGGCGACGGCCGGCGACGACCTCGTCCGCCCCGCCCTGTGCGAGGACGCCCTGCGCCTCGCCCGGGTCCTGGCCGCCCTGATGCCCGGGGAACCCGAAGTGCACGGGCTGGCCGCACTGCTGGAGTTCCAGGCCTCCCGGATCTCCGCCCGCACCGGACCCGACGGCGAACCGGTGCTGCTCGCCGACCAGAACCGGTCCAAGTGGAACCGGATGCTGATCCGCCGCGGCGCCCTGGCCATGCAGCACGCCGGAAACGGCCCCTACTCCGTGCAGGCCGCGATCGCGGGCTGCCACGCGGAGGCCGTCCGCTACGAGGACACGGACTGGGCGACGATCGCCACGCTCTACGGGCGGCTCGTCGAGCTGGTGCCCTCCCCGGTCGTGGAGCTCAACCGGGCGGTCGCCGTCTCGATGGCCGAGGGCCCCCGGGCGGCCCTCCCGCTCGTCGACGCCCTGGCCGCGGAGCCGGCCCTGCGCACCTACCACCTGCTGCCGAGCGTACGGGGCGACCTGCTGGAGCGGCTGGGCCGCCGGGAGGAGGCACGGGCCGAGTTCGAACGCGCCGCCGCACTCACCCGCAACGCGCGGGAACGGGCCCTGCTGCTCGGGCGTGCCGCCCGCGCGTGAGCACGGGCGGCCGGGTCGTCAGCTGCGCCGGGCGTACGGGGCGCTGTCGAGCGCCCGGCCGAGGGGACGGCGCGGGGCGGCGAGCGCGACCGGGCGGCGCAGCGAGCCGTGCCGGGCGATCTCCCGGACCGTCTGCCGCAGCGCCTCCTGGAAATCGGCCATGGTGCGGCGCGCGGCGGGGGTGTCCACGTAGATCGAGTTCATGTGCAGGCCGTCGGCGTCCCGCTGGAACCAGGAGCAGGCGCCGTTGGCGCGCGCCGACCACACGTGCGAGGTCGGCCGCCAGTCCTCGTGCCGCTCGGCGCCCGGGCACTTGCGGACGTCGATGTACGAGAAGAAGTTCACCGGGTACGGCCAGGACCGCGCGGCGAACTCGGTGGGCGCCAGCAGCTGCCAGGCCCGCACGAACGGCACGTCGATGTGCTCCATCATCTCGCCGAACCCGGCCCGGACCGCCGCCATGACCTGGGCGAAGTCCCGGCCGGGCGACGCGTCGAACTCGATCGGCATGGTGTTGACGAACCAGCCCACCGAGTTCGCCCAGCCGGCCCGGCCGCGCTCGCTGACCGGCATGAACCCCCGGTACACGCCGGGCCCTCCGGCCTCGCGCAGACAGACCGCGACGGCCGCCAGCACCCCCATGAACGGCTTTCCCTCCACCGCCCGGCAGGCCTTCTCGAACACCTCGGCCTCGGCGGCGTCCAGCAGCGGCGAGGCCTCGTTGACGATCGGGTACATCCGGCCCGGCTCCACGCCGAGTTCGAGCGGGAACCGGGGGAAGAACTCGCCCCCGCCCCGCGCCATGAACGACTTCCAGTAGCCGAGGCGCGCGTCGTCTGCGTCGATGGACAGGTAGCGCCGGCGCTGCTCCTCGGCGAAGTCCAGGTAGCTCGGCGCGGCCGGCAGGTCGAGGTCCTCGCCCCGTCGCAGGGCCTCGTACGCGCTCTGCACCTCGTGGACCACGATCGGCATCGACAGGCCGTCGCACACGATGTGGTCGAAGGCCAGGTAGACGGTCGAGGAGTCCTCGCGCAGCACGGCGCCCATGGTGAACAGCGGCCAGGACAGCGTGTCGATGCTGCGCTTGAAGCGGTCGACGAGGAAGCCGCGCAGGGCCTCGGAGGAGTCGAACGCCGCCACGGGCACCGTGTCGAGGGCGAGTTCGGCCGCATTGATCGGCTCACACGCCAACTCGCCCGCGAGACGCCGGAACTCGCACCGCAGCACCTCGTGCCGGCGCACGAAGGCAAGCAGCGACCGGGTCAGGGCCTGCTCGTCCAGCATGCCCGCGACCTCGAAGGTGACCGCGATCCAGGACGCGACGGGGTCGTCGGCACCGCGGCTCTCCTCCGCGACGGTGAAGTGCTTGTCCTGGTTGAACGAAGCCCTCCTGCCCGCCGCATCGCCCGCGCCGTCGGTGTCCGCCGCCGCGGCGGCCGTGGACCGCAGCCGCCATTCGACGACCCGTCCCGGTGCCATGTCGTGCGTCTCCAGAGGAAACTGCCGCATTCCGTCATCCCTTCGCCCCCAAAGTCAACCCCGAGGCCCTAACGACACCCGCCCCACGGAAGTGACGCCCACCCGTTCGTCCACCGGGTCGTGGCGGTGCGCGGGCAGCGGCGGCGCCGGCGTCAGACGGGGTCCTCCGCGGAGTCGGGGCGGACCTCGATGTGGTCCGCGGCCAGGTCCACCGCCACGCGGTGCTCCATGCCCAGCGCCTGGAGGAACTTGTACGGGAGCTGCACGCGGCCGGTCCGGTCCAGCATCACGTACTCGCGCTCGCTCACCGACTCCGCGCCGTGCTCGTCCGTGACCGTGCGGCGCAGCACCTCGCTGCTGGTGCGTCCGTCGCGGATCGCGACCGTACGGCGGACCTCGCCCGCGACGAGCGGGTCGTGGGTCACGATGACCACGGTGGCGCCGAGCTCCCGGTTGACGGTGCGGAAGGCCTCGAAGATCGCCGCCCCCGTCTCGGAGTCGAGCTCACCGGTGGGCTCGTCGGCGAGCAGCACCGCCGGGTCGTTCGCCATGGCCACGGCGATGGCCACCCGCTGCTGCTGGCCGCCGGAGAGCTCGGCTGGCCGCCGGTCCGCGAGATCGCCGATCTCCAGGGCCTCCAGGAGACGGGTGACCTGCGCCGACCGGCGGTCGGCCGTGCCGCGCCCGCGGCGGCCCCGCAGCTGCATCGGCAGGGCGATGTTCTGAGCCGCGGTCAGGAAGGGCAGCAGGTTGCGCGCGGTCTGCTGCCAGACGAAGCCCACCGCCTCGCGCCGGTAGCGCAGCCGGTCCTTGGCCGACATCGCCAGCAGGTCGTAGCCCTCGACGGTGGCCGAACCGGCCGTGGGCACGTCCAGTCCCGCCAGGACGTTGAGGAGGGTGGACTTGCCGCTGCCGGAAGCGCCGACCAGGGCGACCAGGTCACCGCGCTCCACCGTCAGCTCCAGGCCCTGCAGCGCCTGCACCTCGACCCCGTCCGCACTGAAGATGCGGACCAGGCGGTCGCAGGCGATGGCGGTGTCCGCCCGCCCGGTGCGCGGGGCGGAGGCCGCCAGGGCCTGCCGGCGCAGTTCCTCGTACGTCGGCTGGTCGGTGTTCAACGCTGGTCTCCCGCTCTCAACTCGGTGGTGATCTGGCGCCGTCCGGATATCGCCGCCTCGGCGAGCACCGCCAGGGTGACGAGGACGGCCAGCCCCAGCGCCTGAGCCAGTACGGGCAGCGCCGCCAGGCGCAGTCCCGTGGGCACCGTCGAGCCGACCAGGGCGGACAGGTCCATGGCCGGCCCCAGCAGGGCGACGGCCGCGGCCGCGACGAGTGCCCCGCCGAGGGTGGCGGCCAGCGCCTGCGGCAGTGCCTCCGTCAGGATCAGCCGGAAGCCGTCCCGGGGCCGCAGGCCCATCGTGCGCAGGCGTGCCAGCAGCGCGGCGCGTTCGGGTGCCGCCCGTACCAGCGTGAGCAGGACGGCCAGCAGGGCGAAGCCCGCGGCGCCGGCCACGGACGCCCAGAACAGCCGGCCGGCCGAACGCTGGAGCGGGTCGCTGCCCAGCTCGGCGGCCGTGGCGGCGCTGGTGCGGACGGTGAACTGCCCGGCGCCCGCCGCCGGGGCTGTGGCGCGGATGGTCTCCCGCAGCCGGGCCCCGTCGACCCCGCCGGTCGCGAACCACCGGTCGGGCTTCCCGGTCCGCGGCACCAGGGCGGTGGTGGGTCCGGCGGGCAGGACGACCAGCGCTCCGTCGGTTCCGCCCTTGGCCGGGGTCCCCTCGACCACGCCGACCGAGCCGATCCGCAGTTCGTCGCCGCCGCTGAGGCTCAGCCGGTAGGTCCCGTTTGTCGCCACCTTGGCGAGGGAGCTGCTGAACAGCGCGGGCAGCGGGGCGTCGGCGGATCCGGGGGCACCGGCGGCGGCGCCGCTCGCGGAGCGCGAGAGCAGGGCGGGGTCGAACGGCCCGCGCCCGACGGTCCGGGCGAGTTCGGCGTACGCCGCGGGTTCCGCGACGATCACCGTGACCTGGGTGGAGCCCTGGTCGGTGCCGAACACGAACGCCTGGTCGTCCGTCCACACCCCGACCGACGTCCGGACGCCGGGCAGCGCGGCGGCGGCCTGCGTCATCGCCGGGGGCAGGGCGGTCCCGTACGGAGCCGAGATCTGGACGTCGCCGCCGACGGTGAGGCGGGCCACCCGCAGCCGGCCGGCGTCGACCGCGTCCAGCACCGTGGACCCGAACCCGCCCGTGGTGACGGCCAGCAGCAGGGCGATCAGCGGCAGCACCGAGGGGCGGGCCCGGCCGCCGGTGCCCCGTGCGGCGCGTGCCAGACCGAGGAAGCCGACCAGGCCGGGGCGCCGTCCGGCCATCCGGGCCAGTGCCCCCACCAGGACCGGCTGGAGCCGGGCCAGGACCAGGCCGCCGCACAGGGCGAGCAGCAGCGGGGCGGCGACCAGCAGCGGGTCCAGGCCCTCGCCGGCGGGCGCGACCCCGCGGCTGCGGACCTCGATCACGGCCGCGGCGGTGGCCGCGACGACCAGCAGTTCGGCGACCAGCCGGGGGGGGGGGGGGGGGGCCCGCCGGCGGGGCGGCCGCCGGCCCCCGGGCGGGGGGGGTCAACACCACCAGCGCCCCCCCGCACCAG
>NZ_JBHYVA010000415.1:0-7573 GCF_042750055.1 Streptomyces sp. NPDC059456 | reverse complement strand
CTCCGTACCCGCCTCCCGCGCACTGCTGCCGGGCGTGCCGGCCCAGCCGACCGCGCCGTCGGCCACCGACAGGGACAGCGCGAAGCGGCCCTCCTCATCCGTCCACCACCGGGTCAACTCGAGCCCGGCCCCGGCGAGCTCCGCCCGCACACCCTCTTGACGGAACTTCGCGGAGACCTCCGTAAGGATCTCCTCACCCGCCGCGAACGGCACCACCAGATCCAGCTCCCGGACCTTCACCACCAGCTCCGACCGGGCCCGCAGCCGCATCTCGATCCACTCCTGCTCCCGGTTCCACACCGCGACGTGCGCGAAGTCGTCGGTGTGGAAATCCGCACCCAGCTCCCGGTTGACGACGGCCAGGACGTTCTTGTTGAACTCCGCCGTCACCCCCTGCGCGTCGTCGTACGCGGCCACCAGCACGGCCTCGTCCTTCACCAGGTCCGTCCCCATCAGCAGCGCGTCCCCCGGCGACAGCATCGCCCGTACCGACGCCAGGAACACGGCACGCTCCGGCGGGAGCAGATTGCCGATCGTGCCGCCCAGGAACACCACCAGCCGGGGACCGGGGGAGTCCGGCAGCCGCAGCGGCTTCGTGAAGTCGGCCACCAGCGCGTGCACCCGCAGCCCCGGATGCTCCGCCAGCAGCGTCTTCGCCGCCCCCTCCAGGGCGCTCCCGCTCACGTCCACCGGGATGTACGTGTGCAGCCCGGGCATCGCCTCGATCAGGTGCCGGGTCTTCTCCGAGGAGCCGGAACCCAGCTCCACCAGCGTGCGCGCCCCGCTCACCGACGCGATCTCCCCGGCCCGCGCCAGCAGGATCTCCCGCTCGGCGCGCGTCGGGTAGTACTCCGGCAAGCGGGTGATCTCCTCGAAGAGTTCACTGCCCCGCGCATCGTAGAACCACTTGGGCGGCAGCACCTTGGGGGACACCGTCAGCCCGTGTCGGACGTCCGCGCGCAGCGCGGTGTCGGCGGAGTGCTCGTCGAGGGTGCGGGTCAACTGGAAGTCGCTCACTGCGGGTTCTCCTTCAGCGGGGTCAGGTCGACCCGTGTGCCACGGGCGGTCAGCAGGGTCCGGTCGGGTACTTCGCACCAGCGGGAATCGTCGTCGTAGGGCTCGGACGCCACCACCGTGCGCTGCGCCTGCACGTCGGCCAGGTACCAGAGCGAATCGCCCCAGGCCGTCGCGGCGATGCCCGTGCCGTCGGTCAGCAGCAGGTTCAGCCGGGAGCCGGGCGCGACCGCCTCGAACTCCCGCACCGGCTCGACGAGCGCCGTGCCCAGGTCGTCCCCGCGCAGCAGCCGGCGCAGCACCAGGGCCCAGACCAGCGCCGAGTCCGTGCCGGCGGCCAGCGACAGCAGCTCACCGGGCGGCAGGGTGGCCGCGAGCGGCGCCGCGGCGTCCGGCCAGTCCCGGACCGCGCCGTTGTGGCTGAACAGCCACGGCCCCGACGCGAACGGCGCCGCCGCGGCCTCCCCGTCCGCCCCGAACACGGTGGCGTCCCGTACGGCCGCCAGCGCCGCCCGCGTGCGCACCACACGGACCAGATCCGCGAAGTTCAGATCGCCCCAGATCGGCCCGGCCCGCCGGTACCGGGCGGGAGCCGGGTCGCCCTCCGCGTACCAGCCGACACCGAAACCGTCGGCGTTCACCGTGCCGTGGCGCTGGCGCCGCGGTTCCCAGGACTGCCGTACGAGCGAATGCTCCGGCTCGCTGAGCAGCCGCGCCAACGGCACCTCCGGCCCCACGAACGCGATATGACGGCACATCAGACGTCCCTCGCGGTCCGGAAACCGGAAAAGATCTGACGGCGCACCGGAAGGTCCCAATTGCGGAACGTGCCCCGGCAGGCCACCGGATCCACGGCGAACGAACCACCGCGCAGCACCTTGTGCTCCGGACCGAAGAACACCTCCGAGTACTCGCGGTACGGAAACGCCCGGAACCCCGGGTACGGCAGGAAATCGGAGGACGTCCACTCCCACACGTCACCGATCAGCTGGCGCACCCCCAGCGGGGACGCGCCCGCCGGATAGCTGCCCGCCGGAGCCGGCCGCAGGTGCCGCTGGCCCAGGTTGGCGTGCGCCGGCGTCGGATCCTCATCGCCCCACGGATAACGGGTGGAGCGCCCGCCCGCCGGATCGTGCCGGGCCGCCTTCTCCCACTCCTGCTCCGTCGGCAGCCGCCGCCCCGCCCACCGGGCGTACGCGTCCGCCTCGTACCAGCTGACGTGCAGCACCGGCTCGTCCGCGGGCACCGGCTCGGTCACCCCGAAGCGGCGGCGCAGCCACTGCCCGGCCTCCCGGCGCCAGAACAGCGGCGCCTCGATCCCGTGCCGGCGTATCTGCTCCCAGCCCTCGGCAGCCCACCAGCGCTCGTCCCCGTACCCGCCGTCCGCCATGAACGCCTGGTACGCGCCGTTGGTCACCGGCACCGTGTCGATCCAGAACGCCCCGACGTCCCGGGCGTGCGCGGGCCGTTCGTTGTCCAGCGACCACGGCTCGGCCGACGTCCCCATCGTGAACGGGCCCGCCGGCACCAGCACCTCGGCCGCGGCCGGCGGAGCACCCCGCGGCGGATCCGGATCCGGGGCGGTGAGCACCGGCTCGCCCCGGCGCAGCTGATGGGTGATCAACATCGTCTCGTCGTGCTGCTGTTCGTGCTGGGCGATCATCCCGAACGCGAAACCGTCGTCCAGCAGCGCCGTGCCCTCCAGCGCCGTTCCCTCCAGCAGGTCGAAGACCCGGCCCCGCACCTCCGCCGCGTAGCGGCGCGCCTCCGCCGGCCCCAGCAGCGGCAGCTTCGGCCGCTCCGCACGCGGGTGCCGGAACGCGTCGTACAGCGGGTCGATCTCGGGATGCAGGGACGCGTGCCCGGCCACGTTGCGCAGCAGCCAGAGCTCCTCCTGGTTCCCGATGTGCGCCAGGTCCCACACCAGCGGGGACATCAGCGGGGAGTGCTGCGCGATCAGGTCCCCGTCGCTCACCGCGTCGGTGAGCAGCGCCGTGCGGGCGCGGGCCGCGGTCAGCGCGGTGAAGGCCCGCTCGCGCAGCGCCGCGGGCGCCCGCTCCGGGAGCCGGGCGGAATCCGCGGAGGAAGGTGAACTGGTCATCGGTGCGCCCCCGTTCCGGTCAGCTGCCGACGGCCGTCGTCGGCGGGACATCGACCGCGCAGTACGTAGCGTTCGTTGAAGGCGCCGACGACGTCCTGCACGTGCCGGCTCGCGCCGAGCCCGGGCAGCGCCTGCGCCGCGGCCCGGAAACACGCGGCCGCGGCCGTACGCAGCTCAGGATCGGCCAGGCCGTGCCGGGCGGCGGACTGCCACAGCGGATTGCGCGGCGCGGGTCCGGGCCCGTGGGCGTCGGCCAGCGCCTTCGCCGCCCGGTACGCGCTCTCGGCGGCCTCCGGATCGTCGAACAGCGCGTGCACCACGGCCACCGGCACCAGCCAGCCGTCGTCACCGGGCTGCGCGTCGATCATCCGGAACTCCAGATGACCGCGCGGGCGCACCGGCGGGAACAACGTCGTCAGGTGGTACTCCAGGTCCTCGGCGGTGGGCGGCCGCAGCACGGGGGACCCGGGAGTGCCGTCGGCCCGCGCCGCCACACCGCCGGACCGGAGCCAGTCGCGGAAGGTCAGCCCGCGCGGGGCCGTCCACGGCCCGCCGTCGGACGACCGCAGGCACATCACCTCGGTGTCCAGGGCGTGCCGGGCCCACCCGGCCCGCGGTTGCGCGTCCAGCGGCGGGGCGAGCGCACGCCGGCTGTCGATGTCCCGCCAGATCCCCTGGCGGGAGCACCGCCAGCCCGCGTACGGGCCCTCGTGCGCGGGGGAGTTGGCGAAGGCCGCCACGAACACGGCGCCCAGCAGGTGCGCCAGCCGCCAACGCCGGCCGTACCCGAGCGGGCCCGGCTCCTCGTACCCGGCGTCCACGCAGACCTGCACGGAGGCGGAGGCGCGCATCATGGCGCGCCCGGCCGGGCCGGTGCGGTCGAAGTAGACCTCCATCGCGTCGTAGCGCGGGCTGTGCAGCAGCCGGCGCAGCGGCCGGCGCGCGTCCCGGCCGGCCCCGCACAGGACCAGGCCCCGGGCCCGCAGGGCGGCGCGCACGGCGGTGAGATCGGCCTGGAGGCCGTCCACGCAGCCGGAGAGGGAGGGGGCGGGGGCCGAGCTGAGCTCCAGCTGGCCGCCGGGCTCGATGCTGAGCCGGGAGTTCAGGGTCAGGGCGCGGGCCGCGTCGTGCGCGGCGGTCAGCCGGTCCGGCGACACCGTCTCGCCGGGCCGCTCGGCGTCCAGTACGAGCCATTCGAGCTCGGCACCGAGGGTGCGGGGCGGACCGGTCTTGAAGCAGATGCCGTGGACCAGGTCCTCGGCGGCGGTCTCACTGAGCGCGGGTGAGGCGCCCGGGGTCAAAGGGGCTGGTGGTGCGGACGAGTCCTGAGGCATGGCCGGGTCTCCTGTCCAATGATGTGACTTGACCATGCCTACCCGTCCTTGTCGGCCTGAAAGGTGGGAGCCGGGCGCCGCGCGGAAAAATCTCTGGCCGCGGGCGATCCGTACTGCCGATGATGGCGACGTGAGCAGCAGATTGCGCGAGATCGCGCGGGAGAACGCGACCATCCTGGCGGCCGGTGGCTACCGGACGCGGTCCGGGCGGGAGGTCTCCCTCGCCGCCGCCCTGGCGGACGCCAAGGCAGGAACCAGAATATATGGCCCAAACCCGGTCATTCCAGACGAGAACCTTCCCGTCGCGCGCCACGAGACGGCCATCGAGGTCACGGGGGAGAGCAGCACGGTCGCAGCCCGTAGGCTCGCCGGCGACGACCCGGAGCAGGTCCCGGTGGCCGTCCTGAACTTCGCCTCGGCCCGCAATCCCGGGGGCGGATACGTGCGCGGGGCCAAGGCCCAGGAAGAAGCGCTGTGCCGCGCCTCCGCCCTGTACGAGACCCTGCTGGAAGCCCCCGAGTACTACGAGGTCCACCGCGCGGGACGCAGCACCTTCTACACCGACCGGGTGATTCACTCGCCCGGGGTCCCCGTCTTCCGCGACGACCGCGGCGCACTCCTCGACACCCCCTTCCGGGCGGGCTTCCTCACCTCCCCGGCCCCGAACGCGGGCACCATCCGCCGCCAGGAGCCGGAGCGCACCGCCGAGATCCCGGCTGCCCTGGCCCGGCGCGCGGAGCGCGTCCTGGAAACCGCCGCGCTGCACGGCTATCCCCGGCTGGTGCTGGGCGCATGGGGATGCGGAGTCTTCCGGAACGACCCCGCACAGGTGGCGGAGACCTTCCGGGCCCTGCTGGCGGGCCGTTTCACGGGGGTCTTCGAACGGGTGGCGTTCGGGATCCTGGACCGCGATCCGGGCCCCCGGCAGGCATTCGAACGGGCTTTCGCCGGGTTCGGGGCGTGAGCGGCGAAGGATTCGGTCGGAGGCATCGGCCGGAGGGATCAGCCTGACGGTTCACCCGCCGGAGCCGTGGATCCGGTGACTGTCGGCGGGCCCCGCCATACTGCGACGCATGACCCGCCCCGATGCTGACCCCGCCCCCGACGCCGGCCCCGACGCCGTGTTCGAGGACATCGCCGACGACCTCGCCCCGCGCGGCGTCACCACCGGCGCCCTGTTCGGCGCGCGGGCCCTCAAAGCCCACGGCAAGGCCTTCGCCTGCCTCAACGGCGACACCCTCGCCGTCAAACTCGGGGCGGGCAGCGCAGCGCACACCGAAGCCCTGTCCCTGCCCGGAGCCGAACTCTTCGACCCCTCCGGCGCAGGGCGCCCCTTCAAGGACTGGGTCGCCCTGCCCGCCGACCACGCAGACCGCTGGCCGCACTACGCCGAACGGGGACTGGCCGCCCTCGGCGGCTGATCCGCCGGCGCGTCCCCGGCGTCCGGAGCGCTACCGCCAGCCGTAGCGCTCGCGGAGCCGGTTCACGACCAGCTGGAACCGGCCCCGGTCCAGCGCGCACGCCTCACGCCGCATGCCCGCCTCGTGCACCCGCAGCACCCGGTCGACGTCCACCCAGGACTCCCGCCCCGCGCCGTCCCACGGCCCCGTCCCGATCGGCACCCACTCCCGGTCGTTGTCGTGCCGCTTGCTGGACAGCTGAACGGCGAGCAACGTCCGCCCGCCCGCCTCCCGGGCGACGACCAGCACCGGGCGGTCCTTGCCGCGCCCGTCGTTCTCCTCGTACGGAACCCAGGTCCAGACGATCTCGCCGGGGTCCGGATCGCCGTCCTTGTCGGGCGCGTACTCGGTGCGCACGGGCCCGATGGCGTGCGGATCGGCCTCGGTGGTGGCGGTGGCCCCGCCGCGCCCGGGCTGCTCGGTGGGGTCGGAGCTGTGGTGGGAAAGTGCCGTCATCCGGGTGAGGTTACTGGCTCGGACCGCCGGCTCGCCTCGGGTCGTCGGCCGACGCGAACCGGCGAGGGGCCGCGGATCAGTCGGTGACCAGGGCCAGGACCAGGCCGTCGTAGCCCTTGCTGCCGACGGTCTGAAGGGCGGTGGCCGTCAACCTGGGGTGCTCGGCGATGAGTTCGGTGAACCGGCGCACGCCCTGGACGCGGGGGTCGGTGCTGTCGGCGTCGACGACGGCGCCGTCGCGGACGACGTTGTCGCCGACGATGATGCTGCCGGGCCGGGTGAGCTCGAGGGCCCACTTCAGGTAGTCCGGGTTGGACGGCTTGTCGGCGTCGATGAAGACGAGGTCGAACGGGGCGAGGTCCACGAGCTCGGGCAACAGGTCGACGGCCCGGCCGCGCCGGATGTCGACGACCTCGTCCAGTCCGGCCCGGGCGATGTTGGCGGCGGCGACGTCGGCGCAGCGCTCGTCCACCTCCAGCGTGACCAGCCGCCCGCCGGCGGGCAGCGCCCGGGCCAGCCAGATGGTGCTGTAGCCGCCGAGCGTGCCGATCTCCAGGATGGTCCGGGCGCCGTGGATGCGGGCCAGGAGGTTCAGCAACTTCCCCTGGTTCGGGGCCACCTGGTGCGCGGGCAGCTCCGCGGCCTCGGAGTCGACGCCGGCGGCGACGAGCGCGTCGTCCTCGCGGACGAGCAGCCCGTTGAAGTAGTCGTCGACGGCAGTCCACGTCGCCTGCTGAACCATGAGTGCTCCCGCTCCCCGCTGTGTTCTGACGAATCGATGAATTAGTTCCCAATGAAAACTTACACGAGATCGCGGGGCTTCAACAGGTTGTTGGGGTGGGGGGGAGGGGGCGGGGTGGGGTGGGGCTGGGCGGTGGTGGTGGGGCGGGTCGGGAGGTGGGAGGCGGGGTTCGAGCGGGGCGGTGCCGGTGGGTTGGGCGGAGGGCGCGGGGAGGGTCTGGGCACTCGGGGTAGATGGGGTGGGACGGGAGCTTGGGGGTGCGACTTACCGACTCGGGGCCGATGAGGCGGGTCGGGATGCCGGGGCGGGGTCCTGTGGACTCGGGGTCGGTAGGACCGGACGGGATGCCGGGGTGGGGTCCTGTCGACTCGGGGACGGTGGGGCCGGACGGGATGCCGGGGTGGGGTCCTGTCGACTCGGGGTTGTGCGGGCGAGACGGGAGGTTGGGGCGGGGTCCGCGTACTCG
>NZ_JBHYVA010000414.1:0-7586 GCF_042750055.1 Streptomyces sp. NPDC059456 | reverse complement strand
GTGGTCGCCACCGTCTTGAGGGGGGCCGTCCGGGTGGCGCCGACGGACACGAACAGGCCGCGCTGGGCGCGCAGCTGCTTGGCGAAGTCCGGGTTCTGGGAGTGTGCGACGACGACCCCGATCTGCTCATAGGACGTCACCACCGTTCCGCCGGCCCGCTCGATGGCCTTCTTCGCGGCCTTGACCGTGGCGTACGTGTTCAGGTTCGCGACGTACGAGAGCTTGGGGCCCGTGGTGTCGGGCTTCGCCGCGGTCGCCGTGCCCGCCGTGCTGCCGAGCGGGGCGGCGGACGCCGCGGCCGAGGGCAGGAAGGCGAGCGAGGCGGTGAGCGCCAGGCCGATCGGTACGGCGATACGCCGGCGACCGGATCCCAGATGAGCCATGGGTTCTCCACATCATCCGTGAAAGAAGCCGTCCGCGCGTGATCGCGCAGGACGACGGGTTCATGACACGTGAACCTAGTGCCGCCGTTCGTCTCTCCGCCATCAGTTCGACAAATCAGTTTCCCGAGTATCAGCGGGTGTTGAACCGTCCCGTCGCGCCGTACGTGCCGTTGACAGGGGGCGATCAGCGCCACCGTCCCCCACACGGAGGTTGTTTTGTCCGTCCCCACCGCACCCGCGTCACAAGGAGAGCCCCCCGTGACCACCGAAGCAGCGCCGCCGCACGGCAGCGCGGGAACGCCCGTGGCGAGCCCCGCCGCCGAAGAGTTCGAAAGCGTGCAGCAGAGCGCCGAATTCGCCGAACTGCGCAGTTCCTACCGCTCCTTCGCCTTCCCGCTCACCGTGGCCTTCATCGCCTGGTACCTGCTCTACGTCCTGCTGTCCAACTACGCCGGCGGGTTCATGGGGACCAAGCTCTTCGGCAACGTCAACGTCGCCCTCGTGTTCGGCCTCGCCCAGTTCGCGACGACCTTCCTGATCGCGTACTTCTACTCCCGGCACGCCGCCGCGAAGCTCGACCCCAAGGCCGCGGCGATCAAGGCGCGGATGGAGGCCGGCGAATGAGCGACACCCTCCAGCTCGCCCTGACGACGGACCTCGCCGCCGGGGCCACCGAGCACCGGCCGCTGATCATGACCCTGTTCGGGCTGTTCGTCGTCGCCACCCTCGGCATCACGATCTGGGCCGGCCGCCAGACCAAGGACGCCGCCGACTTCTACGCGGGCGGCCGCCAGTTCACCGGCTTCCAGAACGGCCTGGCCATCTCCGGCGACTACATGTCCGCCGCGTCCTTCCTCGGCATCGCCGGCGCCATCGCGCTCTTCGGCTACGACGGCTTCCTCTACTCCATCGGCTTCCTCGTGGCCTGGCTGGTCGCCCTGCTGCTCGTCGCCGAGCCGCTGCGCAACTCCGGCCGCTACACGATGGGCGACGTCCTCGCGTTCCGGATGCGCCAGCGGCCCGTCCGCACCGCCGCCGGCACCTCCACCATCGTGGTCTCGATCTTCTACCTGCTCGCCCAGATGGCCGGCGCCGGCGTGCTCGTCTCGCTGCTCCTCGGCATCACCAGCGACGGCGGCAAGGTCGCCGTCGTCGCGCTGGTCGGCGTCCTGATGATCCTCTACGTCACCATCGGTGGAATGAAGGGCACCACCTGGGTCCAGATGATCAAGGCCGTCCTGCTCATCGCGGGCACCCTGCTCATCACCTTCCTCGTCCTGCTGAAGTTCCACTTCAACATCTCCGACCTGCTCGGCAAGGCGGCCGAGAACAGCGGCCAGGGAGCCAAGTTCCTGGAACCCGGCCTCAAGTACGGCAAGGACGCGACGACGAAGCTCGACTTCATCTCGCTCGGCATCGCCCTGGTCCTCGGCACCGCGGGCCTGCCGCACATCCTGATCCGCTTCTACACGGTCCCCACGGCCAAGGCCGCCCGCAAGTCCGTGAACTGGGCCATCGGCATCATCGGCGCCTTCTACCTGATGACCATCGCCCTCGGGTTCGGCGCCGCCGCCCTGCTCAAGCGCAGCGACATCCTCGCCTCCAACAAGGCCGGCAACACCGCCGCCCCGCTGCTCGCCCAGGAGGTCGGCGGCGGAGCCGGCTCCACGGGCGGCGCCGTCCTGCTCGCCGTGATCTCCGCGGTCGCCTTCGCCACCATCCTCGCGGTGGTCGCCGGACTCACCCTCGCCTCCTCCTCGTCCTTCGCCCACGACCTGTACGTCAACGTGATCCGCAAGGGCAACGCCACCGAGCAGGAGGAGGTCCGGGCGGCCCGCTGGTCCACGGTCGTGATCGGCGCCGTCGCCATCGGCCTGGGCGCCCTGGCCCGTGACCTCAACGTCGCCGGGCTCGTCGCCCTCGCCTTCGCGGTCGCCGCCTCCGCCAACCTGCCGACGATCCTCTACAGCCTCTTCTGGAAGCGCTTCACCACCCGGGGCGCGCTCTGGTCCATCTACGGAGGCCTCGTCTCCGCGGTCGTCCTGGTGCTGTTCTCCCCGGTCGTCTCCGGGAAGCCCACCTCGATGTTCAAGGACGCCGACTTCTACTGGTTCCCCCTGGAGAACCCGGGCATCGTCTCGATCCCGCTCGGCTTCCTGCTGGGCTGGCTGGGAACACTCCTGTCCAAGGAGAAGGCCGACCCCAGGAAGTTCGCGGAACTCGAGGTCCGCTCCCTGACGGGAACGGGCGCTCACTGAAATACTCCACACACGGAACGTGGCCGCGTCGTACTTCTCTACGACGCGGCCACGCCGTGTCTCGTTCATTTGGGCATCCCAAGGAGTCACGGCCGTCGCGTAGGCTCGAATACGGCGCCAGGCATTTATCCAAAGTGGCGCAAACCTCTATGGACCGGACAGGGGAGGGGGCCCGAATGCTTCTCGACACCTATGGCCGCGTGGCCACTGACCTGCGCGTCTCGCTGACGGACCGGTGCAATCTGCGCTGTACGTACTGCATGCCCGAGGAGGGACTGCAGTGGCTCGGGAAAACGGACCTGCTGAGCGACGAGGAGATCGTCCGGCTGATCCGGATCGCGGTCACCCGGCTCGGGATCACCGAGGTCCGCTTCACCGGCGGCGAGCCGCTGCTGCGCCCCGGCCTGGTCGGCATCGTCGAGCAGTGCGCGGCCCTGGAACCGCGCCCCAAGATGTCGCTGACCACCAACGGCATCGGCCTCAAGCGCACCGCGGCGGCGCTCAAGGCCGCCGGCCTGGACCGGGTAAACGTTTCGCTGGACACCCTGCGGCCCGAGGTCTTCAAAACCCTCACCCGCCGTGACCGCCACCACGACGTCATCGACGGCATGGCCGCCGCCCGCGCGGCCGGCCTGACCCCCGTCAAGGTCAACGCCGTCCTGATGCCGGGCCTGAACGACGACGAGGCCCCCGACCTGCTCGCCTGGGCCGTGGAGAACGAGTACGAACTCCGCTTCATCGAGCAGATGCCGCTCGACGCCCAGCACGGCTGGAAGCGCGACGGCATGATCACGGCCGGGGACATCCTCGCCTCGCTGCGCACCCGCTTCACGCTCACCGAGGAGGGCGCCGACGAGCGCGGATCCGCCCCGGCCGAGCGCTGGCTGGTCGACGACGGTCCGGCCACCGTCGGCGTGATCGCCTCGGTCACCCGGCCCTTCTGCGGTGCCTGCGACCGCACCCGGCTCACCGCGGACGGCCAGGTGCGCACGTGCCTGTTCGCCACCGAGGAATCGGACCTGCGCGCAGCCCTGCGCTCCGGCGCGCCCGACGAGGAGATCGCCCGCCTGTGGAAGGTGGCGATGTGGGGCAAGAAGGCCGGGTCCGGACTCGATGACCCGTCCTTCCTCCAGCCCGACCGCCCGATGTCCGCGATCGGCGGCTGACGGCCGCCGGCCCCGCCGCTCCGGACCCCGCCGCTCCGGCGGCTAGCGGCGCTCCGAGCCCTCCGGCTGGACCCACTCGTCCAGCTTCACGACGTCCTTGAGGAAACCGCGGACCCCCAGGAACCGGGACAGGTGTTCGCGGTGCTCCTCGCACGCCAGCCAGGTCTTGCGGCGCTCCGGCGTGTGCAGCTTCGGGTTGTTCCATGCCAGGACCCAGACCGCCGCATCGCGGCAGCCCTTCGCCGAACAGCCGGGCACCTCGGCGGAACCGGCGGAACGAGCGGCGTGGGGAGCATCGGGAACGTCGGGGGAGTCAGGGGAGTTCACGCCTCAACCCTACAAACCCCCGCCACGGAAAGGCGACGCCGAGCAGCCACGGGGGGAGCTGCCCGGCGTCGGTCCGTCGCTCCGACGGGGGATGCGGAGCGCGTAGGCAGTATGTCACGCAGGACCCGGTGCAGTGCACCGGAACTTCATGATTGATCTGAGGTTTTCTTGAGGTTTCCCGTGTTCAGTGCCGGACGCACAGGTGAGGGGATGAAGTTCGAGGGCAGTGAGGGGGTCGACTCGCGCCCCGCGTTGGCGATGACCACGGCCACGTACGGCAGCAGCGCGCCCGCGATGAGCGTCACGATCGCCACGTGACGTTCCACGTTCCACAGGATCACCGTCGCCAGGACCGACAGGGTCCTGATCACCATGGAGATGACGTACCGGCGCTGCCGTCCGCGCACGTCCTCGTCGAGGCCCATCCGGGCCCCGGTGATCCGGAAGACCTCGGCCCCGTTCCGCTTCTTCCGCTCCACGCTCCACCGCCCGATTCACCCGCCGGACACATCCCCGTCCGGACTCCTCCCACCGTACGCCGCCCGCTTCGTGACGAGGAGAGGGGGTGTCCCCCGAATGGGGCTGTCCGAAATGCGCAGTAGGCCGTACGGGTCGAAACTGGGCCCACATGCGCACGACGCGTCACCAGGAGGCCTGACATGTCATGGTTGTGGGCGATCATCGTCGGTTTCGTGCTGGGCCTCATCGCCCGGGCGATCCTGCCGGGCAAACAGCACCAGCCGATCTGGCTGTCCACGCTGTTCGGCATGGTCGGCGCCATCCTCGGAAACGCCGTCGCGGGCTGGATCGGAGTGGCGGACACCCGGGGCATCGACTGGACCAGGCACCTGCTCCAGCTCGCCGGAGCGGTCCTGATCGTGTTCCTCGGCGACATGATGTACAAGGCGGTCCGGGGCGGCAGCAGGCAGACGACCTGAGGGCGGCATGACGGAGGGGCCGGCCGGACGTCCGTCCGTACCGGCCCCTCCGCCGTGCTCAGTGCCCGGCCACGGGGCTCAGGCGCCCGTGACCTCGACCGCCGCCAGGTTCTTCTTGCCCCGGCGCAGCACCAGCCAGCGCCCGTGCAGCAGGTCCTCCTTGGCGGGGACCGCGTCCTCGGCGGTGACCTTCACGTTGTTCACGTAGGCACCGCCCTCCTTCACGGTCCGGCGGCCGGCCGACTTGCTCGCCACCAGCCCGGTCTCCGCGAGCAGGTCCACCACCAGGCCGGGCTCGGCGACCGCGACGTGCGGCAGCTCGGACAGGGCCGCGGCCAGCGTGGCCTCGTCCAGGTCCGCGAGCTCGCCCTGACCGAACAGCGCCTTCGACGCGGCGATCACGGCCGCGCACTGGCCGGCGCCGTGCACCAGGGTGGTCAGCTCCTCCGCCAGCGCCCGCTGCGCGGCGCGCGCCTGCGGCCGCTCCGCGGTCTGCGCCTCCAGCTCCTCCAGCTCCTCGCGGGACTTGAAGGACAGGATCCGCATGTAGGTGGAGATGTCCCGGTCGTCCACGTTCAGCCAGAACTGGTAGAACGCGTACGGGGTGGTCATCTCCGGGTCCAGCCAGACGGCCCCGCCCTCGGTCTTGCCGAACTTGGTGCCGTCCGCCTTGACCATCAGCGGGGTCGCCAGCGCGTGCACCTCGGCGTGCGGCTCCAGGCGGTGGATCAGGTCGAGGCCGGCCGTGAGGTTGCCCCACTGGTCGGACCCGCCCTGCTGGAGCGTGCAGCCGTAGCGCCGGTACAACTCCAGGAAGTCCATGCCCTGGAGCAGCTGGTAGCTGAACTCCGTGTAGCTGATGCCCTGGTCGGACTCCAGCCGCTTGGCGACCGAGTCCTTCGTCAGCATCTTGTTGACGCGGAAGTGCTTGCCGATGTCCCGCAGGAACTCGATGGCGGACATGCCCGCCGTCCAGTCCAGGTTGTTCACCATGACGGCCGCGTTCTCGCCCTCGAAGGACAGGTACGGCTCGATCTGGGAGCGCAGCCGGCCCACCCAGTTCGCGACGGTCTCCGGGTCGTTCAGCGTCCGCTCGGCGGTCGGCCGCGGGTCACCGATCTGGCCGGTGGCCCCGCCGACCAGCGCCAGCGGCCGGTGGCCGGCCTGCTGGAGCCGTCGTACGGTCAGCACCTGCACCAGGTGCCCCACGTGCAGGGAGGCCGCCGTCGGGTCGAAGCCGCAATAGAAGGTGACCGGACCGTCCGCGAACGCCTTGCGCAGCGCTTCTTCGTCGGTGGACTGGGCGAAGAGCCCACGCCACTTCAGTTCGTCGACGATGTCCGTCAAGGTCTCTCGACTCCTTCAGATGATGATTGCGTCACGCCGATGACCCAGTCTAGGTGGATCAGACGCCCTTGCTGACCGAGCTCATGTTGAAGTCCGGGATCCGCAGCGCGGGCATCGCGGCCCGGGTGAACCAGTCGCTCCACTCGCGCGGCAGCGTCTTCTCGGTCCGCCCCGCCTCCGAGGCCCGCGACAGCAGGTCCACCGGCGATTCGTTGAACCGGAAGTTGTTCACCTCGCCCACGACCCGGCCGTTCTCCACCAGGTAGACGCCGTCCCGGGTCAGGCCCGTGAGCAGCAGCGTCGCCGGGTCGACCTCGCGGATGTACCAGAGGCAGGTCAGCAGCAGACCCCGCTCGGTGCCGGCCACCATCTCCTCCAGCGACTTGTCGCCGCCGCCGTCCAGGATCAGGTTCCCGAAGCCCGGCGAGAGCGGCATGCCGGTCATGGCCGCGCTGTGCCGGGTCGTGGTCAGCCGGGCCAGCTCGCCCTCGCGGATCCACTCCGTCGCCGGGACCGGCAGACCGTTGTCGAAGACCGACGCGTCGTCGCCCGAGCTGTGCGCGATCACGAACGGCGCGGACTCCAGGCCCGGCGCGTTCGGGTCGCTGCGCAGGGTCAGCGGCAGCTCGGACAGCTTCTCGCCGAGCCGGGTGCCGCCACCGGGCTTGGAGAACACCGTCCGGCCCTCCACCGCGTCCCGGGCCGCCGCGGACCACATCTGGTAGATCAGCAGGTCGGCCACGGCCGTCGGAGGCAGCAGGGTCTCGTACCGGCCGGCGGGCAGGTCGATCTTCCGCTCCGCCCAGCCCAGCCGCACGGCGAGCTCGGCGTCCAGCACGGTCGGGTCCACGTCCTTGAAGTCCCGGGTCGAGCGGCCGGCCCAGGCCGAGCGCTGCCGGTCGGGTGACTTGGCGTTGAGCTCCAGGGTGCCGTTCGGCTGGTCGTGGCGCAGCCGCAGGCCCGTCGAGGTGCCGACGTACGTGGAGACCAGCTCGTGGTTGGCGAAGCCGTACAGCTCCCGGCCGCCCGCGCGGGCCCGGGCGAATGCCTCGCCGAGGGCCGGGGCGAAGTCCGCGAACACCGCCGAGGAGGTCTCGGCCGGGGCGTCCGTGAAGTCCGGCGAGGAGGGGGTCCCGGTGACCAGCGGCCGGGCGTCCTCCGCGGGGC
>NZ_JBHYVA010000413.1:0-7587 GCF_042750055.1 Streptomyces sp. NPDC059456 | reverse complement strand
GCCGGCGGCCCCGAGCCCGTGGCGGGACCGCGGCTATCTGCGGTTCGCGCTCCTGGACATCCCGCTGTGCCTGGACGACTCGATCCTGGGGGTCGGGCTGCCCCTGTGGCTGGTGGGCCGCACCGACGCGCCGCACGCCGTGGTCCCGGCCTTCCTCTTCCTCAACACCGTGCTCGTCGTGGTCCTGCAGATGACCGTGTCCGCACGGGTCCGCCGGCCGCGTCAGGCCGCCGCGGCCGCCCGGCTGTACGGGCTGGTGCTGTTCGGCTGCTGCGCGCTCATCGCCCTCACCCCCGAGCACGGCGCCTGGGCCGCCTCGATCACCCTGCTGGCCGCGGCCGGGCTCGTCACGGCCGCCGAGCTGCTGCGTTCGGTGAGCTCCTGGGAGCTGGCCGTCTCCCTCGCCCCCCGGGAGGCGAGGGCCTCGTACCTGGGTGTGGCGGGCATGTCCCAGTCCGTACAGAAGTCGGCCGGGCCGGTCCTGCTGACCGGGGCCGTGATGACGGCCGGGCCTGCGGGCTGGCTGGCGCTCGGCGCCGCGGTCGCGGGCGTGGCCGTCGTCCAGCGGCGGTGCGCGCTGCGGCGGCTGGCCGCCATGGAGGCCGCGGAGGCCGGCGAGAGCGCGGGGGCGGTGGACGCCGCGCCGGCCGGCGCCCCCACCCGGGCGGGCGGCGATCCCGCCCCGGTGTCCTGAGATCCCGCTTCCCGCCCCGCACTTCCCCGACCAGATTCCCCAGTCGAAGGGACAAGTTCCCCTATCTCCCGGGAACGGCGGAAATCTAGCCTCGCTACTGCCTGTCCGCGACTGGGATCACTGTGCGAGGGGGAAGCGTGGCTGTTCGGGAGGTCGGTGTTCTGGCGATCGGTGCGGGGCCGGCGAATTTGGCGCTCGCGGTGGCCATCGAGGAGTCCGGCTCCGCCGAATTGGCGGACGGAACCCTGTTGTTGGAGCAGGGCCCGGACATCAAATGGCAGCGCGATCTGCTGATGCCGTGGGCGCGCAGCCAGGTGTCGTTCCTGAAGGACCTGGTGACGCTGCGCAATCCGTCCAGCAGGTTCACGTTCCTCAACTTCCTGCACGAGCAGGGCCGTCTGGACGAGTTCGTGAACCTGGGTACGTTCCACCCCTACCGGTGGGAGTTCTCGGACTACCTCCAGTGGGTCGCAGCGTCGCTCGAGAGGGTGGAGATCCGCTACGGCGCACGGGCGGCGCAGGTCGACCCGGTGTGCGGAGCCGACGGATCGGTGTCCGGCTGGAGCGTCCTGCTCACCGACGGGGACGAGATCCGCTGTCGCGATCTGGTGGTCGGCGGCGGCCGTGACCCGCGGGTCCCGGAGGTGTTTTCCTCCCTGCCCGACGACCGGCTGATTCACAGCGCGCAGTACCGGACCCGGATCGCGGACATCCCGAAGGACGAACCGGTCCGGGCGGTGGTGGTGGGCGGGGCGCAGAGCGCGGCGGAAATGTTCTACGCCCTGCACGAGAACCTTCCGCAGAGCCGGGTGACGATGCTCGTCCGGTCGATCGGCCTGCAGAATTACCAGACGAGCAAGTTCGTGAACGAATTGTTCTTCCCGTCGTTCGTGGACGAGTTCTACGACAGTCCGGCGGAGGTCCGCGCGCAGCTCCTCGACGAGATGCGGTTCACGAATTACGCGGGTCTCGCGCCGCCGTTCCTCGACGAGCTGTACACGATGCTCTACCGGCAGAAGGCGCTGGGCCCCCGGCGCTCCGAGGTCCGCGCCCTGACCGAGGTCGTCGCCGCCCGGGTCGAGGACGGGGAGGTGGTCCTGGAGCTGCGGGACCGGATGAGCGGCAAGACCGAACCGCTGCGCTGCGACCTGGTGCTGCTCGGCACCGGCTTCGACCCGCGCAAGCCGGCCCTGGTACGGGAGCTGGCGGCCCGCGTCGGCATCGACGAGGTCACTGTCAGCCGTGCCCACCGGGTGGAGCTCGGCGACTCGGCCCGGGGCGCCGTCTACCTCCAGGGCGTCAACGAGGAGACCCACGGCATCGCCGACTCCCTCATCAGCGTCCTCGCCCACCGCTCCCGGGACATCCTCGCCGACCTGCTCGCCCGCCGCGCCGGAACCGAATCGAGGAGCGTCTGATGGAACGGACCCTGGTCATCGCCCCCGGGCCCACCGCGAACGGCGATCTGCACCTCGGCCACCTGGCCGGCCCCTTCCTCGCCGCCGACGTGTGCGCGCGGTACGCCCGCGCCGCCGGTCACGACGTGCTGTTCGGCACGGGCGTGCACTTCACCCAGAACTACATCGTGACCACCGCCCGCAGACTGGGCGTGCCGCCGGAAGACCTGCGCGTCCGGTCGGCCGGGCAGGTGGAGGAGACCCTGACGGCCATGGGCATCGCGCCGGACGGCTTCGTCCGGTTCGGCGACCGGTACGTCAAAACCGTCCGCACCTTCTTCGAGCGCCTGCACGGCAGCGGGGCGCTGCGGCTCAAGTCCCTCCCGTTCCCGTACGCCCCGCGCACCGGCGAGTACCTCACCGACGCCTACGTACGCGGCGGCTGCCCGGTGTGCCTCGCCGACGGATGCGCCGGGCTCTGCGAGAACTGCGGGCACTGGATCGCGTCCGGCGACCTGATCGGCCCGCGCTCCACCCTGCACCCCGAGGACCCGGTCGAACTGCGCGAACAGCAGGTTCTCGTGCTGCCCCTGGAAGACCACCGCGAGGCGCTCACCGCCTACTTCGCCCGGCAGAGCGCGACGATGCGCCCGCGCCTGGCGCAGATGACCGAGGAGATCCTCGCCCGGCCGCTCCCCGACTACCCGATCACGCTGCCCATCGCCTGGGGCATCCCCGCACCCTTCCCGGAGGTCGCCGGCCAGGTGCTCTACGCGGACGCCGAGACCATCGCGTGGAGCATGCACGCCACCGCGCTGGCCGCCGAGGAACGCGGCGAAGTGCTGTCCGCCGAGGACGAGTTGTGGTTCTCCGAAGCCGGCAGCAAGGTGGTGTACTTCTTCGGGTCCGACGCCGGCTTCGCCTTCGCGGTCGTCGGCGCGGCCATGCTGGAGGCGCTGGGCGGCTACACCCTGCCCGAACACTTCGTCACCAACGAGTTCTACGAGCTGGACCACGACAAGTTCTCCACCAGCCGCGGCCACGTCGTCTCGGGCCGGGAGCTGGCCGCCGAAGTGCCCAGGGACCTCATCCGGTTCTACCTCGCGGCGACCGGACCGGACTTCCAGCGCACCAACTTCACCCGCGAGGCACTGGCGCGCGTGACCGGCGAACGGCTCGTCCGGCCGTGGAACCGGATCGCCGACGAGGTCGACCGCTGGGTCGGCCGCGGGCCGCTGCCGGTGTCCGAACGGTCCGGGGAGGCGGCCGCCCGCCTCCTGGAGCGCTTCGCCGCCGCCTGCGACGTGCGCCGGTTCAGCCTGACCGCCGCCGCCTTCACCCTGACCGAGCAGCTCGCCCGGCTGGACCGGTGGGAGCCGGGACCCGCCGACGCCGGCGACTTCTGCCACGAGGTCGACGTGTTCCTGCGCTGCGCCGCGCCGATCCTGATCGACCTCGCCGGCCAGGCCCTCCCGGACCGCTCGATCCCCGCCGGGCCGCACGCCACGCAGTTCACCCCCGCACGGCTGCCGCGCCTGGCGGAGCCGGGCCGGTGAGCCCGCCGGCCACCGCCCGGCCGCGGTCCGCGGCCGCGGTGCTGATCGTGGGGGCGGGCGTCACCGGGCTGCTGACCGCCGTGCAGTGTGCGCGCGCGGGCCACCACGTGACCGTGCTCGACCGGGGCCCGGTCCCGAACCCGCGGTCCAGCTCCTTCGACCAGCACCGGGTCATCCGTACGCTCAGCCCCGACGACGCGGACGCCACCCGGCGGATGGCCGCCGCCCGCCACCGCTGGGGGGAACTGGAGGCCCTGCTCGGAACCCGCCTCCACCGCCCGGTCGGCGTGGTCACCGCCTGGCCCCGGGAGCGGCTCGCCGCGCTGACCGCACCGGCCGCCGAAGCCGGGGTCCGCGTACGCACCGTGGAACCGCGGGAGCTGCCGCACTTGGAGTTCCCGCCGGACACGGTCGGCGTACGGGACGAGGCGGCCTGGGTGCTGCTCGCCGAACGGGTCCTGCACGCCGCGGCCCGCTGGCTCGCCGGGCATCCGGCGGTGACGCTGCGCCCGTACTCCGCGGTGACCGGGGTCGACGCCGACTCCGGCACGGTCCGGGTGGCCGACGGGGAGAGCCTGGGCGCCGACCTGGTCCTGCTCGCGGCCGGCCCGTGGACCCGCGAACTCGCCGGGCCGCCGGTCGTCCTGCACCGCCAGACCGTGGTCTACCTGCGCCCGCCGGCGGACGCGGCGCGGTGGTGGGAGCACGCACCGGCGGCCGGGGGCCTCGGGGCCGACGGCCGGGCCTGGGCGGTGCCGCCCGGAGCGGGCACCCTCCTGAAGATCAGCTCCGACGCGGTCTGCCGCGCGGTGGACACCACCGCGGACGGCGAAGCCGAGGACCAGGCGCCCTGGGCCGAGCGGCTGGCCGCCGCAGCGCCGGTGACCGGACTGCACCGCTACACCGTGGCCGCCGTGAAGCCGTGCCACTACACGGCCGCCGCGGACACCGGCGGCCCGTCGCTCGCCCGCGTGGGACCCGCGCTCTGGGCACGGGCGGCGTGCGGCGGCTCCGGATTCAGTGCGGCACCGCTCGTCGCGGACCGCATCGTCGATGTCTTGAGGGAAGGGGCGGCATGACGGACGAAGCTCCGGTCCGGGTGTTCGACGCGCTGAAGGCGACTCCCGCACCCGTCCGCTATCTCCTCGGCGGCGTACTCGTCAACCAACTCGGCGCGTTCGTGCAGACGTTCCTCGTGCTGTACCTGACCTACCGGGGAGCCTCGGTCAGCGCGGCGGGCCTGGCGCTCGTCGCCTACAGCATCGGATCGATCTTCGGGACGATGCTGGGCGCCGAGATCACCCACCGGTCCGGCCCGCGGACCACCATCATGGTGGCCATGGCCGCCTCGGCCCCGCTGGTGGCCTCGATCTCCTGGCTGAGCGGGCCGGGCACGCTGTGGCCGCTGCTCGCCGTGGTCGGGCTCGCGGGCCTGTTCACCCAGGCGTACCGGCCGGCGGCCGCCGTGCTGCTCAGCGACCTGATGCCGGACCGGTACCAGGTCATGGCGTTCTCGATGATGCGGATCGCGCTGAACATCGGCGCCGCCCTGGCCCCGCTCATCGCGGCGGTCGTCATCCTGGTCGACTGGGACCTGCTGTTCTGGATCGACGGCGCGACCGCCCTCGTCTACGCGCTGCTGGCCTTCGCCCTGCTCCCCAAGAAGGCCGCGGACCCCGCCCAGGAGGAGGGTCAGGGCGCGGACGGCGCCCCGGACGGCACGGCGGACGAGGCCGCGGCGGCGCAGGCCGAAGCGGACACCGCTGCCGCCGCGGCCGCGGACGGCCGCTCGGCGTACGCCACCATGCTCCGCGACCGGAAGTACCTGCTCTACCTGGGCGCCATCCTGCTCGGCTCGCTCACCTACGCACAGGGCCACATCGCCCTGCCGCTGGAGCTCGCCGAGGACCACTACCCGACCGGCTTCTACAGCACCGTGCTCACGGTCTCCTCGGTCGTCCTGATCACCTGCGAACTCAAGATCACGGCCTATCTCAGCCGGCTGCCCAAGCACGTCCGGGTGATCAGCGGCCACCTCGTCGAGGCCGTCGGCCTCGCGGTCTACGCACTCTCCCCCCGGTCGGGCGCGTTCACCATCACCGGCGCGGTCCTGGTCGTCTGCGGGATCATGATCGCCGCGCCGAGCATGTTCGCCCACCCGGCGACGTTCCCCGCGGCGGTCAAGGCCCGCTACATCGGCACCATGCAGGCCGTCGGCGGAGCGGCCTCCGCCCTCGCGCCGCTGTTCGGCGTCTACCTGTGGACCCGGCTCGGCGGCGGCTTCTGGCTGCTGTGCGGGATCGTGACCGCCGTGGCCGGGCTGTTCGCCCTGGCCGGGGTGAAACAGCCCCCCGAACCGGGCCCCGCCAAGGGTGCGGAGCCCCGTACCGAAGGCGAGCCCGAAGCCGTCGGAGGCACCTCGTGACCGGGCGGCAGCGCGCGACGGCCACCGGGCCGGTCCTGATCGTGGGGTTCGTCGGCGTCACGCTCGCCGCGATCGGCGAGTTCCAGCCGGACGGATCGGTGATCTACGTCGAGGAGCCCGACGTCGTCCGCAAGCGGCACGTGCGCGAGCAGCTCGACGGGGTCGCGTTCGTCCGCGGCCTGATCGAGTGGGAGTACCACCTCGACGGCAAGGCCGACGAGTTCCACAACGCCCACCCGGACCTGGCCCCCGTCGCGGTCATCCCGGCGATCGAGTACGCGACCCCGTTCGCCGCCCGTCTCGCGGAACGCTACGGCCTGCCCGGCTCCGGCCTGGGAGCCGCCCGGATCCTGCGCGACAAGGCCCTGCTGCGGCAGGTCAGCGCCGCGGCCGGCATCGCCAACCCGGCCGGTGTCCGCGTGGACGGCCCGTCCGGCGTGCGGGACTTCCAGCGCGAGCGGGGCGGACCCGTCGTGCTCAAGCCCGCCAACCGGCAGGCCGCCGTCGGCGTCCGGGTGATCCGCGACCCGGCCGAGGCCGAACAGGCCTGGGCGGACTGTCTCGACCAGGACGAGGGCGTCTTCGTGCCCGACCGGCCCATGGAACGCTCCATGCTCGCCGAACAGTACGTGGAAGGACCCGAGTTCAGCGTCGAGATGCTCGTCCGCGAGGGCCGCTCGCTGTTCGTCAACGTCACCGGCAAACAGCTGTTCCCCGGCCCGCACCCGGTCGAGAGGGCGCACACCGTGCCGGCGGACATCCCTCAGGGCCTCGCGCAGACCCTCGCCGGGCAGACGGAACGCGTGGTCCGGGCCGTCGGGTTCCGCGACGGGATCGTGCACTGCGAATGGATCGTCTCCGACGGTGTCCCGTACCTCGTGGAATGCGCGGGCCGGCTCGCCGGCGGCGGCATCGTCGACACCATCCAGCTCGCCTACCCGGTGCAGCTGATGCGCAGCTACTACGCCGTGATGAAGGGCGAGGAGCCGCCGGCCCCACTGCCCCGCCGGGCCAAGGGCGGAGCGGCCGTACGGTTCCTCGCCACCGGGCCGGGCCGGGTCACGGCCGTCCACGGCGTGGAGGAGGCCCGGCAGGCCGACGGCGTGTTCCTGGCCGTGGTCACCGCCGAGCCGGGCGACCGGTTCACCGGCCTGCGCCACTCCTGGGACCGGGCGGGAATCGTCATGGCCACCGCGGACAGTTCCGCCGAGGCACTGCGGCGGGCCGATGCCGCCGCGGACAGGATCCGGATCGACATCGAGGAGGAAGCGTGACCGTGCGCGAGGTCGGTGTACTGGCGATCGGTGCGGGGCCGGCGAATCTGGCACTCGCCGTGGCCATCGAGGAGTCGGGCTCGCCCGAACTGGCCGACGGAACCCTGCTGCTGGAGCAGAGCCCGGACATCAAATGGCAGCGGGACCTGCTGATGCCGTGGGCGCGCAGCCAGGTGTCGTTCCTGAAGGACCTGGTGACGCTGCGCAATCCGTCCAGCAGGTTCACGTTCCTCAACTTCCT
>NZ_JBHYVA010000412.1:0-7588 GCF_042750055.1 Streptomyces sp. NPDC059456 | reverse complement strand
GCGCGCGCTGACCCCCCACCCCCCCATCGCGGCCCTGGACCTGCGCCACCAGGAGCTGGTGCTGCCGGACCTGCCGGGAGCGGGCCTCGGCCGGGGACGCGGTGGCGGTCGTCCCGCACGACCCGGGACTGGCCGCGGCGTACGCCGACCGGGCCGCCGTCCTGCACGACGGACGGATCACGGCCGACGGACCACCGGCCGAGGTGTTCGGGGGCGAGCTGCCGAGCCGGGTCCACCGGCAGCCCGTCGAGGTGCTGCCGCATCCGCGCACCGGGGTTCCGTTTGTGGTCCCCGTACGGGACGACGGCCCTTCCGCCCTACGGACCGGTCACATCGACTTGACCTCCGCTTGACCTTTCCTTGGGGCGGCCCTGAGGGTGCCGTGACGACCCCGTGTCCGTCGGTCGTATGTGTGGGCTGAATCACTGGACGCGCGGGTATGGGTCAGGTAAGCCTCGGTTAAGTTAGGTCCGCCTCACCGGCCGCCCTCCTGATCGGGGCGGCCGTCTGCCGAACGCCAGACAGCCAGGAGCCCGCCCATGCGTCCCGCCCGCCTCACCGTCCTCACTGCGGCCGCCGCCGTGGCCGCGCTCACCGCCGTCACCGGCTGCGCCGAGAAGGGCGGCGCCGGCGACGGGGCCATCAAGGTGGCTGCCTCCGACAGCGCCTGCGAGGTCTCCAAGACGGAGTTCCCGGCCGGCAAGGTCACCATCGACGTCGAGAACAAGGGCTCCAAGGTCACCGAGGTCTACGTCCTGTTCCCGGACGACCGCATCGTCGCCGAGCGCGAGAACATCGGCCCCGGCACCAAGGCCTCCATCACCGCCGAGATCAAGGCCGGCGACTACGAGATCGCCTGCAAGCCCGGCATGAAGGGCGACGGCATCCGCCAGAAGATCAAGGCCACGGGCGGCGCCGCCGCCGAGAAGCGCAGCCCGGAGCTGGACGCCGCGGTCGCCGCGTACCGCAAGTACGTGCAGGAGCAGGCCGACGAGACCCTCCCCAAGGCCCAGGCCTTCGCGGACGCGGTCAAGGCCGGCGACATCGACGCCGCCAAGAAGGCGTACGCCGTGTCCCGCATCGGCTGGGAGCGCACCGAGCCGGTCGCCGAGTCCTTCGGCGACATCGACCCGAAGGTCGACGTCCGCGAGGACGGCCTGGAGGCCGGCCAGGACCCGGCGAAGGACTGGACCGGCTGGCACCGCCTGGAGAAGGCCCTGTGGCAGGACGCCAAGATCGGCGACCCGGAGAAGGAACTCGCCGGCCGGCTCATGACCGACCTTGACGACTGGGTGAAGCGGGTCGGCACTGCCGAGATCACCCCCACCGCCATGGCGAACGGCGCCAAGGAACTCCTCGACGAGGTCGCCCGCAACAAGATCACCGGTGAGGAGGACCGCTACTCCCACACCGACCTCGTCGACTTCAAGGGCAACCTCGAAGGAGCTCGGAAGTCCTACGAACTGCTCAAGCCCGTGGCCGCCGAGAAGGACGCCGAACTCGCCCGGCAACTCGACTCCCAGTTCGCCGCCCTCACCGTCCTGCTGGACAAGTACCGCAACGGTGACGGCGGCTACGAGTACCTTCCGTACGACCAGGTCACCGAGCCGCAGCGCAAGGAACTCTCCGACGGCGTCAACGCGCTCGCCGAGCCGCTGTCCAAGCTCGCCGCCGCCGTCGCCAAGTAGCCCGGAAGGACACCGCCCCTCATGTTCGGCAACTTCCTGATCGGACTGCGCGAAGGCCTCGAAGCGAGTCTCGTCGTCTGCATCCTCGTCGCCTACCTCGTCAAGACCGGCAACAGCCGTCAGCTGCCGCCCCTGTGGGCCGGCGTCGGCATCGCGGTCGCCCTCAGCCTGGCCTTCGGCGCCCTGCTCCAGTTCGGTTCCTCGACGCTGACGTTCCAGGCCAAGGAAGCCCTCGGCGGCAGTCTGTCCGTGCTGTCCGTCGCCCTGGTCACCTGGATGGTCTTCTGGATGCGACGCACCGCCAGGCACCTCAAGAGCGAACTCCAGGACAAGCTCGACGCCGCCCTCGCGGTCGGCACCGGCGCCCTCGTGATCACCTCCTTCTTCGCGGTCGGCCGCGAAGGCCTGGAAACCTCCCTCTTCATCTGGACCGCGGTCCAGGCCACCGGCGACGGCGTCCGGCCCCTCATCGGCGCCCTCATGGGCCTCGCCACGTCCGTCGTCCTGGGCTGGCTCTTCTACAAGGGGGCCCTGCGCATCAACCTGGCCAAGTTCTTCCGCTGGACGGGCGTCATGCTCGTCATCGTCGCCGCGGGCGTCCTCGCGTACGGCATCCACGACCTCCAGGAAGCCGCCCTCCTGCCGGGCCTGCACAGCCTCGCCTTCGACATCAGCACCACGCTCCCGCCGGACTCCTGGTACGGGACCCTCCTCAAGGGCGTCTTCAACTTCCAGCCCGACCCCACGGTGCTCCAGGCGGTCGTCTGGGGCCTCTACCTGGTTCCGGTCATGGCGTTCTTCCTCGCCCCCGAACGGAGCGGGTCCGCCGCCCGGCCGAAGCCGGCCGCCGAGCCGGCCGCGGAGTAGGAGTCACGGGGGAGCCGGGGGAGGGGCGGTGCACGAGGTGCAGGCGAGCGATGGCGGGGCGGCGCGGGAAAGGGCTGCCGAGGCGGGCCGCGTGGTGGAGTGGCTCGGCGCGCGCGACCGGGTCGAGCGCGCGTTGGAGTCGTCCCTGGGAGGCCTGCCGTGCGAGCGTGACGAGACGGTGTCGCGGATGGCCGACGTCCTCCAGGCCACGGCCCGGGGCCTCGGCCCCGAGGCCGCCGCGGTGTGGGCGGGTGTACCGGACCGGGTGCTGCAGGGCTGGCTGGCCGGTGATCCGGCCTTCGCCGCGGCCCTGGAAGCCGCCGCCGCGCTGGCCGCTGCCCACGGACTCGAAGCGGGCGGTTCGACGACACCCGCGATGGTCCGTGTGGTCGTGCTGGCTCTCAGCCGGGGGGCGACCTGGCCGGAGGCCTTGGCGGTGGCGGGCTTTGCGCACAGGAGCTTCCGACGGCTGTCCGACGCCCACCCGCTGCTGGCCGCGCTGGTGGAGGCGGCGCGGCGGGCACGACCCCGGAGGTCGAAGAAGTTCGTGCCGGCCACCTACCGGCCACGACGGCCCGGGCAGGCATCGCCCAGGCCCAACGCCTTCCGCCTCGTACAGCGCGACGACGCGAAGGCCCCACCGCTGCGGGCACGGTCCGACAGCGGCGACGCATGAGCGCGTGAGCGGCCCGGCGGGACCGCGGGGCGCCGCGCCGGCCGGGTCGACCACGGTCACCCCCCGTCCGCTTCGAGGCGGTACCCGTAGCCGCGCAGGGTGGTGATGCCGGGCGGTTCCACGGGCGGCCGCGCCTCGGCGCCGGCCTGCGCGAGACGGCGGCGCAGCGAGGCGAGGGTGACGTCCAGGGTCTTGGTCGGCCCGAACCAGTTCTCGTCCCACACCTGCGCCATGAGGTCTTCGCGCGACACGGCGGCCCCGATGTGCCGGGCGAGGACCGCGAGCAGGTCGAACTCCTTCGGGCGCAGGACGACTTCGACGTCACCCAGCAGGCATCTGCGGGCCCGGGTGTCCAGCGCGAACGCGCCGGCCTGGTACATGGTCTCCCGGTCGCCGTGGCCGGCCGCGGCCGGAAGGCGACGCAGGTGGGCACGGAGCCGGGCCAGCAGTACGGACAAGGTGAACGGCTTGACGAGGTAGTCGTCCGCACCGGCGTCGAGCCCGGCGATGACGTCGATCTCGTCGGTGCGGGCGGTCAGGATGACGAGCAGCACGTCCGGGTGGCGGCTGCGCAGTTCGCGGGCGACGTCGATGCCGTCGACGTCGGGCAGCCCGAGGTCGAGCAGGACCACGTCCGGCGGAGCTGCGTCGGCGGCGGCGAGACCGTCACCGCCGGTGCGCCGCCAGGTGGTGTCGTATCCGTGGCTGCGCAGTCCGGTGTCGAGGTGCCGTCCGATGGTGTCGTCGTCCTCGATGACCAGGAGGAGGGGGGCCGGGCTGCGGTCCTGGGGCGCGGGCATGGTCAGCAGGGTAGGGGTACGGCTCACAGTTCGCGCAGTTCCTCGACGGGTGGGCGGGAAGAGCGCCGGGCGGCGTTGAGGGCGGCTGCGGCCAGGGCCGCGACGGTGGCGGCGACGGTGAGGGTGAGATAGCCCCACGGGACGGCCATGGCGGCGGGCGGCGGGTCGAACACGCCGGTGAGGACCGTGACCAGCATCCGCGACAGGGACCAGCCGATGAGGGCGCCGCCGACGAGCCCTCCGGCCGTCAGCACCGCCGCCTCGGTGAGGACGAGTCCGCGCAGCTGGTGCCCGGTGGCGCCGAGGACGGTGGCGAGGGCGAAGGTGCGCCGTCGTTCCGCCAGGCCGAGGGCGAGGACGATTCCGCCGGACGCCGCCGCCAGGAGGACGGCGAAGCCGAGTTCGATGCGGGTGAGTCCGGCCAGGTCCACGGCGGTGAGGCTGGAGCCGACGGTGGTCCGGGTCCGGGTGAGGTCCGTGACCGTGGCGGTGGTGCCCAGCTTCCGGCGGAGCGCTGCGGCGATGCCGCTCTGGTGCGCGCCACCGGTGTCGACGAGGAAGGCGCCGACCGCGTCGTTGCCCGTGCTGCGGGCCACGTAGTCGGCGTTGGCGACCAGGAAGCTGTCCTTGGGGGCGGTCGGGAACTCCTTGACGATGCCGGCGTAGTGGAAGGGAACCGTGCGCAGGGCATGGGTGCGGCCGTCCCGGAGTCGCAGGTTCACCGTGTCGCCCGGGGCCAGCCGGAAGTCCTTGACGGTCTCCTCGCTGACCAGGAGGGCGTCGGGGCGGGCGGCGAGACGGGCCATCAGGGCGCGCGCGGTGCCGCCGGAGAAGTAGGCGTCCTGGAGGGAAGTGGCGGCGGCGACGGTGGCGGGCCGGACGCCGTACAGGTCCTGGAGGTCGGCCCCGACGTACGCGAAGCGGTGCTGGAGGGGTTCCACGTGCCGTACGCCGGCCACCCGCAGGGCGGCGGCCGCGCCGGGTCCGACGCCGGCCCCCGGAGACTGGGTCACTGTGACGTCGGCGCCGTTGGTCAGACGGGCGTCGACCTCCGCCTGCCGCCGGTAGGTGGCGTTGAAGACGGCTGTGGAGGCGGCGAAGGACAGGGCCAGCGCCAGCAGGACGATCGCGCGGGCCAGCGGCCGGCGCCTGCGCGACATGCCGGCCGCGGTGGTGCCGGCGAGCGCGCCGGTCAGGGGCCGGGCGAGACGGCCCAGGAGCCGCCTGCCGTGGGCCAGAGCCAGGTACGCGAGGCGCCACAGCAGCAGCGCGGCGCCGAGCCACAACAGGGCCGGCCCCAGGAAGGCCCAGTAGGACACCGAGATGCTCGGCACTCCCTCCGGGGCCAGTACGAGGGCGTACTGGTTGCCGCTCGCGGCCCTGAACACCAGCAGGGAGACGGCGAGGAGGACGAAGTCCAGGCCGTGGCGCATCCACCGGGGCGCCCGGGCACGGCCGACCTCGCGGCGGGCCCCGACGACCGTACCCGTGCGCAGGTCGCGCAGGGCGGGCAGCAGGACCGCCGCCCCGGCCACGGCGAGCCCCAGGACCAGGGAGAACGCGGACCAGGCCACCGTGGAGGCCGTGCTCGCACCGAACGAGGCGGTGCCGAAGGCGGCCCGGCCGGCCAGTGCGGCGATGCCCACCCCGAGCAGGCCCCCTGCGACGCCGACCACGGCGGCTTCCGCACCGGCCAGGGCGGCCACCTGACGGGGCCGTAGTCCGCGGGTGCGCAGGAGGGCCTGTTCCCGGCGCCTGCGGTCGGCGCCCGCCCCTGCCACCGCGGCGGTCAGCAGGGCGGCGAGTACCGCGCCGGGGACGCCGAGGAACAGGAAGAGCACCTGGGCATAGAGGGCGTCCTTGCGGGCGGCGTCGAGCGCGGCGCCGAGGTTGTCGCCGACGACGGCTCCGCCGGAGGTGCGGGCCTCCAGGTTGCGGGCGGCGGCGGTGACGGCCGTGTAGGCGGCCGCGGGGTCGGCGGGCAGGGGCGCGTCACGGGCGATGTGGATCTGGGTGGTCACGGCGGCGGGGTCCGCGGTGGTTTCCGCTGCGGTCAGGCGCGTGAACAGGGACTGCGGCACCAGGATGACGTTGTCGGGCGGGGCGGCGGGCTGGGACCGGGGCGGGGCGCCGACCTTCTGGAAGAGCGAGTCGGCCTGCGGAAGGTCGACGACCCCCGCGACGGTGACGGGGGCGGGGCCGGCGCCGGGCAGGGCGATGGTGACGGTGTCCCCGGGAGCCGCGTGCAGGTTGGCCGCGGTCTGCTGGGCGAGGAGCACCCCGGTGGCGGCGCCGGTCAACGGGCGGACGGCGCCCGGGAAGGTGCGCCCGTAGGAGTCGGGGAGACCCAGGACGACGCCCGGTCCGGTGCTCTGGGTGCTGCCCGCCCCGGTGGCCTGGAAGCCGGTGCTGCGGGCGAAGCCGACGGGTTCGGCGGCGCGTACGCCGTCGGCGGCACGGGCGGCGGCGAGGACGGCGCCCGTGTCGGCGCCCGGTTGCACCTCGGCCTGCCAGGCGACGGTCACGGAACGCACCGCGCGGGCCGTCATCGTGGACTTCGAGGCGGTGAGGAACGAGCCCAGGGCGGCGACGAGGGCGACGGCGAGGGCGATGCCCGCGGCAGTGGCGGCGAGGCGTCCGCTCCGGTGCCGCAGCAGTCCCCAGATCCACGAGATGATCACGGCACGGTCCTTTCGGGGGCCGCCGCCGGCATGTCCCGGGGCGGCCGGGGTCCGGTCCGCAGGCGGCCGTCGTGCATGGTCCACCGCTGCGGCAGCCGGCGGGCGACGGCGGGGTCGTGGGTGGTGACGACGAGGGCGGCGCCGAGCGTGTCGGCGCTGGCCAGCAGCACGTCGACGACGTGCCGGCCGGTCCTGCGGTCGAGTTGCCCCGTGGGTTCGTCCGCGAGGATCAGCAGGGGCGCCGCCGCCAGCACCCGGGCCACGGCCACCCGCTGGGCCTGGCCCCCCGACAGTTCCTCCGGCAGCTTGTCCGCGAGCCCGGTGGCGCCGACCAGGGCCAGGCAGTCCAGGGCGCGCCGCCGGGCCGGCTCCTCCGGGCGGCCGGCGAGGACCAGCGGCAGCGCCGTGTTCTCCACGACGTCCAGCGCGGGGATCAGGCTGGGCCCCTGGAAGACGACCCCCACCTGGTCCGGTACCGGTCCGCGGGCCAGAGCGGGCCAGACGACCCGGCCGGCGGTGGGTGTTTCGAGGCCGGCCATCAGGTGCAGCAGGGTGGATTTCCCGGAGCCCGAGGGCCCGGTGATCGCGATGCGGTCCCCGGTACGGACCTCGCAGGTGGCGCCGTGGACCGCGACGACCGCCGCGGGTCCGTCGCCGTAGGTGCGGGCCGCGCCCCGGCAGCGGACGAGGACGCCGGGCCCGGTCACGGCGTCCGGCCGGCTCACGGCCCGCTCCTTCCGTCGCGCAGCGTGAGGACGCGGTCGGCGATCCTGACGACTTCGGGGCTGTGCGTGACGAGCAGCACTCCGGCGCCGGAGTGCGCCCTTTCACGGAGCAATGCCAGGATCCGCTGCTCGGTGGCCCCGTCGAGTGCGC
>NZ_JBHYVA010000411.1:0-7609 GCF_042750055.1 Streptomyces sp. NPDC059456 | reverse complement strand
ATCCACCGAAGTGGACGGGGTATCAACTTCTGGCGTTGATTTTTGGCACGCTGTTGAGTTCTCAAGGAACGGACGCTTCCTTTGTACTCACCCTCGCGGGCTTTCCTCCGGGCTTTCGTTCTTCGTTTCCAACTCTACCAGATCATTTCCGTTGTCGTTTCCGACTTGGATTTGAATTCGGTGGCCGTTGGGGGCCTTTGCCTTTCGGCGTTCCACCACTTTAGCGCTTATCCCTTGCGACTCATAATCGAGCCACTGGATTCGAATTCGGGCATGCCGAAATCGACCCCGCCAGGGGTACGTCGTAGGTAGTGGGTTGGCCGCCCCGGGGGTCTGCTGATGGCAGTGCCCCGTTCAAGCGGCTCGGGCTACGTTAGGCGTCCGCCAAGGGCGAGTCAAGTTGAGCGGTGGCGTGGCGCATGGGCGCGGTAGGGGCTGACCGTCGGGTCGTGGGTGATCCAGTAGCGGTAGGGGTGACCGGCTCCGGCGCCGCCCACTCCCGTGCGGGGACCGTTGCTCACCAGGTCGGACGACGTCGCGGTGCCGGTCAGGAGCTCCAGCGGGGAATCGGGGCCCGCGCAGAGGTCGGTGCCGTCCAGAGACCGGTCGATCGCCAGGGCGGTGGCCAGGCGGGCCGGCCCTTTGGCCAGTTCTCGGTCGCTTCTGGCTGAAAGTCGACGTTTGCGAGCCAGGTCGGCGCCCCGGGTGATCTCGCCCGCGCGCAGCAGGGCCCCGCTCGCGTGGCCCGGCGGGCCGCACACCAGGTTGAGGCTGAACCACATCCCGTAGATGAAGTAGACGTACGCGTGTCCGGGCGGACCGAACATCGATGCGTTGCGTGGTGTGCGCCCCCGGTAGGCGTGGGAGCCGGGATCGGCCTCCCCTTCGTACGCCTCCACCTCCGTGATGCGGAGTTCCAGCGGGCCTTCCGGTGTACGGCGGACCAGGATGCGGCCGAGGAGGTCCGGGGCGACGGTGAGGACCGGCCGGTCGAAGAAGGACCGGGTCAGGGGCGTACGGTCGGGGCGCGCGCTCATCCGGTCGAGCGTAGTCGAACGCGCACGCCTGCAACCGGGGCCTAAGGTTCCGCGTTTGTCAGGGTGTACTCGTAAGCGGTAGTCGCACGAGCCTTCAAGGGGAGTCAGAGCATGGGGTTCAAGAAGCTGTTCGCGGCGCTGGGTGCCGGCGGTGCTTCGGTGGACACGATCATCACCGAGCCGAACGTCGTGCCGGGCGGGATCGTCCAGGGCGAGGTCCGCATCCAGGGCGGTTCCGTGGAGCAGCAGATCGAGGGCCTGTCGGTGGGCCTGCAGGCGCGGGTCGAGGTGGAGGGCGGCGACCAGGAGTACAAGCAGGACATCGTCTTCACCAAGCAGCGCCTCGGCGGTGCGTTCCAGGTGCAGCCGGGTGCCCTGCACGTGGTGCCGTTCGGGCTGGAGATCCCGTGGGAGACGCCGATCACCCACTTCGGGGGCCAGCACCTGCACGGGATGAACATCGGGGTCAGCACCGAGCTGGAGATCGCGCGTGCGGTGGACGCCGGCGACCTCGACCCGATCAACGTGCACCCGGTGCCGGCGCAGCAGGCGATCCTGGACGCGTTCCGTCAGCTGGGCTTCGGCTTCCGCAGCGCGGACATGGAGCGCGGGCACATCCGCGGCACGCGCCAGACGCTGCCGTTCTACCAGGAGATCGAGTTCCTGCCGCCGTCGCAGTACCGCGGGCTGAACCAGGTGGAGCTGACCTTCATCTCGGACGGCCGTGAGATGGACGTCGTCCTGGAGATGGACAAGAAGTCGGGGCTGTTCACCGAGGGCAGCGACACCTACCGCTGCTTCCAGGTGGGGCTGCAGTCGTACCAGGGGACCGACTGGGCGGCGTACCTCAACCAGTGGATCGCGTCCGTGGGTTCGCAGCGCAACTGGTTCTAGGCTCGGGCCCGGTACCGGCCGGTACCGGCTCGCGATCAGGAGGTTCAGCAGTGGCCGAGCAGAACAGGGCGCCCCTTCCGCACGACTTCCACCCCCGGGTGCACGCGTTCTCGGTGGAGAGTGCCGATCTCGAACCCGGTGGGGTGCTGGGCGACGCCCAGGTCCTGCGGGGCGGGAACGTCTCGCCGCACCTGCGGTGGGAGGGGTTTCCGGAGGGGACGAAGAGTTTCGCCGTGACGTGCTTCGACCCGGACGCCCCGACGGGCAGCGGGTTCTGGCACTGGGTGCTCTTCGATCTGCCGGCTTCGGTGACCGAGCTGCCGGCCGGGGCGGGCAGCGGGAAGTTCGAGGGTCTGCCCGCCGGGGCCGTGCACGTGCGCAACGACTACGGCACGCAGGACTTCGGCGGTGCCGCCCCGCCGGCCGGGGAGCGGCACCGGTACGTGTTCACCGTGTACGCGGTGGACCAGGAGAAGCTGGGCCCCGGTGCGGACGTGTCTCCGGCGGTCGTCGGGTTCAACCTGCGCTTCCACGCGTTGGGCCGGGCGCAGCTGATCGGTGAGTACGAGGCTCCCGCGAGCTGATCGTTCGCCGTGCGTTTGCCCGGTCCTGGTCTAAAGACGACCAGGACCGGGCATTTTTATTGCGTTGTCCCGCGTGGCGCGCGCGGCCAGAGTGGTTGCGGGCCCTGCCGCCAGGGTGGTCGCGGGCCTGCACACGGGAGGTGGGCGAGATGCGGGACACGCTGGTGCTGAATGCGAGCTTCGAGCCGCTGTCGACGGTGACGTTGAACCGGGCTGTGGTCCTGGTGCTCCAGGACAAGGCCGTCGTCGAACAGTCGCATCCCGAACTGCGTGTGCGCGGTGCCAGCCTGGATCTTCCGATGCCCCGGGTGATCAGGCTGTGCCGGTACGTACGGGTGCCGTTCCGAAGACATGCTCCCTGGTCACGGAGGGGGGTGTTGGTCCGGGACCAACACCGGTGCGCGTACTGCGGGAAGCGCGCGACGACCGTGGACCACGTACTTCCCCGGGCGCAGGGCGGTGGGGACACGTGGTTGAACACGGTGGCCTCCTGTGCCGAGGACAACCACCGCAAGGCGGCCCGGACTCCGGAGGAGGCGGGGATGCCGCTCCTCCGGAAGCCGTTCGTGCCGTCGCCGGCGGATGCCATGCTGCTGGCCCTGGGGGTGGCGGGCAGTGATGCGCTCCCGGAGTGGCTGGAGCGCTCCGCCTCGTAGGGCCGTATGACCGCCGGTCCGCTGGGTGACGTATTTCGGGTACGTCGCTCAGCGGAGCACGAGCTGGACGATGGCGATGACGCCGACGGCCACGATCACCGCGCGGAGCACGGTGGGTGAGAGACGGCGGCCGACCTTGGCGCCGATCTGGCCGCCGAGGGTGGAGCCGACGGCGATCAGCAGCACGGCCGTCCAGTCGAACTCGGCGACGAAGAGGAACACGACGGCCGCGATGCCGTTCACGAGGGCGGCGATGACGTTCTTGACAGCGTTGATGCGTTGCATGTCCTCGTGGAGCAGCAGGCCCATCAGGCCGAGGTAGAGCACGCCCTGTGCGGCGCCGAAGTAGCCTCCGTAGGCGCTGGCGAGCAGCATTCCGGTGAGCAGGGCGGGGCCGCCGTCGGGGTGTCCGCCGTCCGCTCCGGCGGCTTCCTGGCGTTTGCGCAGGGCCGCGGCGAGCCGGGGCTGGAGGATGACGAGCACGAGGGCCAGTCCGATGAGGACGGGCACGATCGTGTCGAAGGAGTCCGACGGCAGGGTGAGGAGCAGGACGGCGCCCGCGAGTCCCCCGACGAGGGAGACGGCGCCGAGCCGGATGATGCGGCCGCGCTGGCCCCGGAGCTCCTTGCGGTAGCCGATGGCCCCGCTGATCGAACCGGGCACCAGGCCGAGGGTGTTGGACACGTTGGCGGTGACCGGCGGGAGTCCGGTGGCGAGCAGCACCGGGAAGGTGATGAGCGTGCCGGATCCGACGATGGTGTTGATCGTGCCGGCGCCGATGCCGGCCGCGAAGACCGCGAGTGATTCCCAGAGGGACATCGAGAACAGAGACGTGGACATGGACTGGGCCATCCCCTTTGCAGAGTGAGTCGCCTCCCCGCCATGAAGGTCGAGGGGCCTCACTGATCATGCAACAGGGGATGCCGGTCCGGGGCGGCCGGGTGGCAGTCGACCGGGTGCTAGTCGATCGGGGGCTGTTCGCGGCGGTCCGTGCCGTTCGCCGCCTTGCCCACGCCGTTGCCGTCGGCTCCGGGGGCCTTGCCGGTGTTCTGCGGGTTGAAGCCCGTACCGCCGCCCATGGGGCCGAAGTTGCCCATGGCTCCCGAGAGGCCCTTGAGGGCGTCTCCGATCTCGCTGGGCACGATCCAGAGCTTGTTGGCGTCGCCCTCGGCGATCTTCGGGAGCATCTGGAGGTACTGGTAGGCGAGGAGCTTCTGGTCGGCGTCTCCGGCGTGGATGGACTCGAAGACCGTGCGGATGGCCTGGGCCTCGCCCTCGGCCTTCAGTGCGGCGGCCTTGGCCTCACCTTCGGCGCGCAGGATGGAGGACTGCTTCTCGCCCTCGGCGCGCAGGATCTCGGACTGGCGGACACCTTCGGCCTGGAGGATCGCGGCGCGCTTGTCGCGGTCGGCGCGCATCTGCTTCTCCATCGAGTCCTGGATGGAGGTGGGCGGCTCGATCGCCTTGAGCTCGACGCGGTTGACGCGGATGCCCCACTTTCCGGTGGCCTCGTCGAGGACTCCGCGCAGGGCGGCGTTGATCTCCTCGCGGGAGGTCAGGGTCCGTTCCAGGTCCATGCCGCCGATGATGTTGCGCAGGGTGGTGACGGTGAGCTGCTCGATGGCCTGGATGTAGCTGGCGACTTCGTACGTCGCGGCGCGGGCGTCGGTCACCTGGTAGTAGATGACCGTGTCGATGTTGACGACCAGGTTGTCCTGGGTGATGACCGGCTGCGGCGGGAACGGCACGACCTGCTCGCGCAGGTCGATGCGGTTGCGGATCGAGTCGATGAACGGGACGACGATGTTGAGGCCCGCGTTGAGGGTGCGCGTGTAGCGGCCGAAGCGTTCGACGATGGCGGCGCTGGCCTGCGGGATCACCTGGATCGTCTTGACCAGGGCGATGAAGACCAGGACCACCAGGATGATCAGGACGATGATGATCGATGACATGCGGTTCCCCGTGCCCTTCCGGCTGTCCGTGCTGCCCCGTTGATCGGAGTCTCGCAGACCCCGGGGCCTCGGGTCGGCTCCTTGGCTCAAGCTCGCGAGCTCACATCACGACGGCGGTGGCTCCGTCGATCTCCACGACGTCGACCTGCTGGCCCGGCTCGAAGCTGCTGTCCGCGTCGAGGGTACGGGCGGACCAGATCTCGCCGGCGAGTTTGATCCGGCCTCCGCTGCCGTCGACGCGCTCGAGGACGAGTGCGCTTCTGCCCTTCAACGCGTCGATTCCGGTGCGGTGTTGGGGCCGCTGCTCGCGGTGCTGGTTGGCGATCGAGCGGACCACGGCGACGAGCGCCACGGACACGATCACGAAGACCAGGACCTGGGCGACCAGTCCGCCGCCGAACGCCGCCGTGACGGCGGCGGCGAGCGCGCCGACGGCGAACATGCCGAACTCGGGCATCGCCGTCAGGACGAGCGGGATGCCCAGTCCGACCGCGCCGATGAGCCACCACAGCCACGCGTCGATGTTCACATGGTCATGGTAGGTCGGGCGGGTGCGGTCGGGACAGGGTGCGACGGTCCGCGTACCGGGCGTACGGGTGCCGGTTCGCGGGAGGTTGCCTAGCGGAGCGGGAGGCCCTGGGCGGTCCAGCGGTCGCTGTCGTTGCGCTCGACGACGAGGGGGAGGCCGAAGCAGAGCGACAGGTTGCGGGAGGTCAGTTCGAGGTCGATCGGGCCCGCGGTGACGACCTTGCCCTGGCGGATCATCAGGACGTGGGTGAAGCCGGGGGCGATCTCCTCGACGTGGTGCGTGACCATCGCCATGGACGGCGCGAGCGGGTCGCGGGCGAGGCGGCCGAGGCGGCGTACGAGGTCCTCGCGGCCGCCGAGGTCGAGGCCGGCGGCGGGCTCGTCGAGGAGCAGGAGCTCGGGGTCGGTCATCAGGGCGCGGGCGATCAGGGTGCGCTTGCGCTCGCCCTCGGAGAGGGTGCCGAACTTCCGGTCGAGGTACTCGGTCATGCCGAGGCGGTCGAGGAAGGCGCGGGCGCGCTGCTCGTCGATCTCCTCGTACTCCTCCTGCCAGGTCGCCGTCATCCCGTACGCGGCGGTGAGGACGGTCTGCAGGACGGTCTGGCGCTTGGGGAGCTTGTCGGCGAGCGCGATGCCGGCGACGCCGATGCGCGGGCGCAGCTCGAAGACGTCACTGCCGGGCTTGCCGAGGGTGCTGCCGAGGATGGTGGCGGCGCCCTTGGTGGGGAAGAGGTAGCTGGAGGCGAGGTTCAGCAGCGTGGTCTTGCCGGCGCCGTTGGGGCCGAGGATCACCCAGCGCTCCCCCTCCTTCACCGACCAGGAGACCTGGTCCACCAGAGCCCGGCCCTCGCGGACCACGGATACGTCCACCAGCTCCAGAACATCGCTCATGAGCGTGTTGTCTCCCCTTGCAGTCTCGGTTTCGTCTGTGCACCGGTAGGCGCAGCCCCAGGGGAAAACCTACGCCACTCGGCGAGGGGTCCGGGCGCCAGGTGGGACGCGGGGCCCGATCCGGGTCGATCCGTAAAGTGGGGGGATGCTTTTCGAACCACGTTCAGGGCGGTTGGCCGCCTGGGGGAACGCGCTGCTGGCCGGACTGGTCTCGCCCGACGAGGCCGTGTCGTCGATCGTGGGCGAGGACGCCGTCCACCGGGTGGTGGGGCTGCCGGGCGAATCGGGTCCGGTGGGCCTGACGCTGGCGCTCGGGCGGCTGCGGGCGCTGGGGGTGACCGGGCTGCGGGTGGCCCTGCCCGCTCCGGGGCATCCGCTGGGGCTGAGCGGGCCGGCGGAGTTCAATGCCCGGGCTCTGGATGCCGGGGAGGCGGTGGTCGCGGTGGGCGCGGCGCTGGGTCTGGTGCCGGAGGTGGCCGAGGCGGGTCCGGCCCCCGGGGACCTGCACGTCTCGGTGACGTGGCACTGCCTGCCGGTACGGGAGGCCCCGCCGGCGGACGTGCCGTCGCTCGGTGAGGCGGAGCGGGAGCTGGCGGAGTCGCTGCGCGAGGCGACGGTGGTCCTGACGCGGCTGGACGTGGCGGGCTCGGGGCCGGTGGCGGAGGCCGCGCTGTCGGCGTACCGGGCGCGGGCGGAGGCCGGGCGGGAGGTGCTGGCGCCGGGGTATCCGCCGCGGGCGGTGCGGGTGCTGGCGCTGGCGCAGCGGGTGGACCTGCTGGTGTCGCTGGCGTACGAGCACGGGCCGGGCGGTGCGGTGGCCGCCTCGGAGATGGCGGCGCGGACGGAGGCGCTGCGGCCGGTGGAGCGGGTGGCGCGGCGGGCGCTGGTGGCGGCGTACAACTCGGCGGTCGAGGAACGCGAGCGGGGCTAGGGCCCGCCGTGCGGATCGGGCTCCCCCGGCCGCCGCCGGGAGGTGCCCCGGGCCGTGGTGGCTGATCGGAGGACGGGTCCGGGCCGGGGTCCCGGCCGGGATGCGGCGCGGCCCCGCTTCCCGGGGAGAGTGGGGG
>NZ_JBHYVA010000410.1:0-7615 GCF_042750055.1 Streptomyces sp. NPDC059456 | reverse complement strand
GGTGTGGTCAGCCGGGGTGAGCTGGGCGGTCACGGGGGGGGTCCAGGGGTTGGGGGGAGGGGGTCGGCGTCAGGGCGCTGGTGCGCGGGGCGGCGAGGCGGTGAATGAGCACCGGAGTTCTCCTTTAAAGCGACGAATGTTGCGTTAAGATGCTGGCATGGATTCCCCCATGCAGGCAAGCGATGATTCCGGCCGGCAGGAACCGGCCATCAAGCGCCGCCGGACGGGCGGCCGGAGCGCCCGCGTCCGCACCCAGGTGCTGGAGGCGGCCGGCGCGCTGCTCCTGGACGCCGGGTACGACGGACTGACCGTCGACGCGGTCGCGGAACGCGCCGGCGTCCACCGCACGACCGTCTACCGGCGCTGGGGCGACGTCGGACGCCTGCTGGCCGACGTACTGGACGCCGCGTCCGACGACACGTGGAGCCCGCCGGACACCGGGTCGCTGGAGGGCGATCTGACCGCCCTCGACCAGGAGGTGTACGACGCGCTGGCGGGCGGCGGGCCGAACCTGACCACGGCCCTGATCGCCGCCGCGTTCCGGACGCCGGAGGCGGCGGCAGCGCTGTCGCGGTTCTGGGAGGACCGCTACGCGCGGTGCGCGGTGGTCGTCAGCAGGGCGACAGACCGGGGCGAGCTGCCCGGTCCGGCCGACAGTCGGGCGTTGCTGGTCTGCGCGACCGCCCCGGTCTACCACGAGCTGCTGATGCTCCGGGCCGCTCCCGACCCGACGCTGCCGCGCCGCGCGGCCGCGGCCGCGGCCGCGGCGGCCTGCGCCGGCGCCTTCGCCCCACACCCCTGACCGGCCGCCCGGAACGGTCACCCCCTCGGCGCGGCTTGTCCGCGGCGGTCGGATCCGTGCCCCGCGGTCAGAGCCAGCCGCGCTGGGCGGCCTTGAGCCCCGCCTCGAACCGGCTGGTCGCTTCGAGGCGCTCCATCAGCGCGGACATCTGACGGCGTACGGTGCGCACCGAGACGCCGAGGCGCTGGCACGCGGCGTCGTCGGTCATTCCGGAAGCCAGGAGCTTGAGCAGTTCGCGTTCCTCCCTGCTGATGCCTTCGTGCAAGGCCCGTCTGCGGACCGTTTCGAGGGGGGTGGCGGTGTCCCAGGTCTGCTCGAAGAGGGTGACGAGCGAGGCCACGATGCCGGGCGTCGAGGTGCACAGGGCGCCGAGGCGGGAGTTGGCCGGGTCGATCGGGACCACGGCGGTCCGGCCGTCGAAGACCAGGAGCCGGGGCGGCAGTACGGGGCTCGTCCGCACCTCTCCGCCTTTCTCGGCGGTCCACTGCGCGTACGCGAGGGTGGCGGGGTCGTTCCTGACGCTGTCCTGGTAGACGGCGCGCAGGTCGATACCGCGCCGCAACGCGTCTTCGTCCAGGGGGCCGGAGGCGTCCAGGCTCGCCTGCGACTGGGCGCCTCCCGGCATGATCGAAAGGCACTCCCGGGTCAGCCCTCTGGTGAGGGCTTCCAGCCGGGACTGGATGGCGTCGAGTCCGACGAGGCGTTCGGCGCCGTCGATCTCCGTGTTGGGCTGCAGGTCAGCGTACTCGGCCACGGCCCGGGCAGCGGCCGCCTTGCCCAGGGCCAGGGCATGCTGACGGCGGGCCAGGTCCTCCTCCTGGCGACGGAGCAGCCGCTCGAGACCGGCTTCGAGGCTGACGGGGCGCAGCGCGCCCGTCGTCTCCCGCGAGGGTGTGAGCAGCCCGAGGTCGATGAGCCGGTCCAGGGCCTCGTGTACCTGGGTCTCGGCAAGTCCCACCCGCTGCGCGAGCCCGTCCGTACCGCTGCAGCGCTGTTTCAGCATGTCCCGGTAGACGGTCTCCGTTTGGGCGTCCAGCCCCAGTGATTCCAGCATTGCCGGCTCCCCCTCCGTGCATCGCATGCAGCATCAAAGCCACTTGCTGTCGATCTTAATCGCCATCGTGCCGCTGGGTGTCCTAAAACTGCCTGACTACTTGCTGACGCCCCGGATCCCTTCCGGCCGGGTGGAGGCGCGCAGCAGGATATGGATCACCGGCCGGCGGGACACCAGTCCCACCCGAGGCCAGGGCCGCAAGGCCGGCCGGTTCCGCGCGTCATGTCCCCCCGCCGTCCAACACCCGTGCACCTGCACCCAGGAGACCCGCATGTCCCGCACCACGCACCCGCTCGCCACCCCTGGCCTCACCACCCCTCCCCCTGCCGCCGCCACGGCGGCGCCGAGTGAGGGTTCCCAGGTCATCGGCTGGGACTGAAGCGCATGCGGGTGATCGTCGGTCGTCTGAACCGCACGTCGTCCGACCCCGCCCCGCCCGCTGCGGCCCCACTCATCCAAGACATGCTCTGGGCGCACGCCAGGCCCTGTGACGGCCTGGAACACGTCAGAGCCCGACCCGCCGAACACGGGCTGGACGTCTACCTGTTCGTCCGTGCCGCGTCCGATCAGTCGGCGGTCGACCAGATGCGCGCACTGCTCGGCCGCGTGGACCAGCCGGCCGCCCGTCACGGCTTCGGCGTCGTTCTCGACTGACGTCACCGGCGATTCAATTCGCCATCAGGCCGTGTGCCGGCCCCCTCGCAGCCCTTCTTCGGACCCGTCGTCCCGCCCTGCCCCTCCATCCCACCGGGAGCCGTCATGCCCAGACGATCGAACCGACTCACCCTCAGCACCGCCTCGTTGGTCCTGGCCGGGTGTGCTGCCGCCGTGGCGACGGCCGGTTGCGGCCGCGCCGACACCGGTGCGGTGCCGGCGGCCGCGGCCGACCCGGCCCCGTCCGCCGCCCGGTCGACGGCTCCCTCCACGAGTGCGGTTCCACCGGCCGGGACACCCGTGAGCCCGGCGGCGCCCGGACCGTCCTCCGCCCCCGGGTCGTCTTCGGCCCCCCGGCCGCAGGGCGAAAGGTCCGCACCGGGGAAGGGCGATCCGGGCGCGGCGCGCACCGTGGCCGTCACACCGGACGGCGTGGCGAAGCTGCCCGTGCAGAAGTCCCTCGACTGGAAGCCGGACGGCCCGCTGAGCAGCCGGCAAGTCGACGGGCACGAGATCACGCTGAACGAGTGCGCGACCGTCACCGGCGCCACTCTGTGGCAGCAGCAGGGCTATCTGAGTGCGGCCAAGAATCCCGCGGGCCAACAGCTGTTCCTCTTTCCTGATGCCGCGTCCGCCAAGGACGCCTACGACAGGCTCGTCGCCGGCATGAACAACTGCCAGACGGCTTCCCGCGGACTCCAGGCCCGCGAGGGAGTGGCACAGGACGCCGCCGTGTCCACCACCGCCACCACCAAGGACGGTACGGCCTGGTCACGGCACTGGACGGGCGTCGGTGGCATGTCGGCCCGCGACGTGCAGACCAACCACCTGTACGCCGTCCGGCAGGGCGACCGCCTCACGCTCTTCCAGTTCGACGAACTGGCCGAACGCCCCGCGCCTGCGCACGACACCCGTACCGACGCCTCCGTACTCGGCGCACTGGCCGAGCTCGGCCTCTGACGTCCTCTCTGATTCCCTCTTCCCACAGGAGTTGTTTTGTCCCTCAAGACCTCGGCCGCGCGCACCGCGAGCATCGTCACCGCAGCCTGCGCCGCCTCGCTCGTCCTGTCCGTGATGCCCGCCCACGCCGACAGCATCCAGGCCTCAGACGCCTCGGTCACGTCCACGGGTTCGCTGGGCAACCACGCTGCCCCCGGTGGTCAGGTTTCCCGGAGCCAGGCCATATCCAGAGCTCAGGTCTGGGTGGACGAGCGCGTGCCCTACAGCACCAACGGACTCGATTCCCCCTACAGCTGGTGGGCCGATGGCCCGACCGGTGGCCGCTACCGCCAGGACTGCTCGGGTTTCGTTTCCATGGCGTGGCAGCTGACCTACAGCCGTACCACGCTGGACCTGCCGAAGGTCTCCGCGCCGATCGACAAGTGGGACCTTCAGCCCGGGGACATCCTGAACAGCAACGAGCACGTCGTTCTCTTCGCCGGCTGGCGTGACAAGTCGGCCGGTACGTTCAACTACTACCAGGAGAGCGGCCGCAACCGGCCTACGAACTACAACACCGACGGCAACCTGTACGGGGCCTACCTGTCGTCACACCCCACCAGCAGCTACTCGGCCCTGCGCTACAAGAACATCACCAACGACGCACCGCCGGTGGCGTCTGCGTCGAAGGTCCACCTTGAGGTGGTGGGTGCTGATGGTGGGATGTGGAACACCGATGGTGATTATGCGGCGGGTGGTTGGACCGGTGCGTGGACGCCGATGGGTGGTAATGGCCTGAAGGCTCTTACGAGCGTGACGGTCGGCAACACGATGCACGTGTACGCGTTGGGTTCCACGGGGCGGGTGTTCACCATGGATGCCGACTACGGCACGGGCAAGTGGAGTGGTGACTGGGTGGAGGTGCCCGGCTCGTTCGCCGGTGCCACTGCGCTGACCGCCTCGGCCACGGGCTCCAAGGTCCACCTTGAGGTGGTGGGTGCTGATGGTGGGATGTGGAACACCGATGGTGATTATGCGGCGGGTGGTTGGACCGGTGCGTGGACGCCGATGGGTGGTAATGGCCTGAAGGCTCTTACGAGCGTGACGGTCGGCAACACCATGCACGTCTACGCGTTGGGTTCCACCGGTCGGGTGTTCACGAAGGACGCCGACTACGACACGGGCAAGTGGAGTGACAGCTGGGCCGAGGTCCCCGGCGACGCCGTCGGCGCCACCGCACTCACCGCCACCGTCACCAGGTAATCCGGGCCCTTCCCGTCACACCGCCGCAGGCTCATCCGCGGCCTTCGCGTAGAAGGCCGCGACCTTGAGCAGCCAGGCGATCTCCTCGCGCGGAGTACGGCCGCCGGTGGTGCGGTCGAGAGTGGCGGGGAGCGGCGGCAGCGGGAGGTTGCGTTCGCGCCGCCGCACGGCGGCGCGGAGCCACTCGCCCTCGGCGCGTGCCGCCTCCTCCTCCGTGCCCGGCTCCGCCATCACGGCGGCGTCGGTACGCGCCTGGCTGTCGTCTCGCAGTACGAGGGCGGCGTCCCGGATGGCGAAGGCCCGGTGGGCGACGTCGAGTGAACGGTCACCGGGAGTGAACAGGTCACGGCGCCGGCTGGTCGGGGTGCCCAGGACCACGTGCGGCACGGCGGTCACGAGATCGGACCACAGCCGGTGGAGCCGCCACAGCGCGTACTGGTCACGGACGTACCGCACGAGGGTGTGGGTCGGCGGGACGGCCACTCCCAGGACCAGGAGGACGATGGACACCGCGGGGAGGAGCTCGGAGACCGGGTCGATGGGCGGCACCGGGTGGCCGGCGGCGTCGAAGGTGGTGGAGTCGCCTTCCTGCACCACGAAGTAGATCCGGTAGAGGGCGTAGAGGAACCCGTTGCCGGCAGCGGCGGCCAGGCACACGATTCCCGCGCGCAGCGGACCCGCAGGGACGTTGCGGCGGTGGGTCCAGAACAGTACGGCCGCCTGCGAGCCGGCGACGGCGAACACGAGGTAGACCACGGCCAGATAGGCCTGAACGCCGGGATCGCCGAATCGGGTGTCGATGCCGTAGGAGCCGGGGAGGTCGTGCGGGAGGCAGAACACGAAGAGCAGGGTCAGGGTGGCCGACGCAGTGCCGGAGAAGAGCAGCCGAAGCCGGGCGGCGCGCGCCTGGAAGGGCCGGTTGTGGATGGCGTGAACGTAGTCGATCACGAACGAGGCCATCAGGACGGCCCCGAGATGCTTGATCAGTATCGTCACGTCATCGATGCCCGTGACCTTCTCCAGGGCGCTCTCGATGACCGGCGGGCGGGTGGACAGCGCCACGGCGGCCGACAGGAAGACGGCCCACAACGCGCGGTTCGCCCGCGAGGCGAAGGCCGAAGGGGCCCGCCAGAGCACCACGCTCCAGGTCAGGACCGGCATCAGCCATTCGAACAGCGGGCGCATCAGCGCATCCTCCATCTTCGGGCACGTACGGGGTGCATCAGGCTTTCGGCCAGACGGCCGGTGGCGGGATCGGTCACCGCAGCGGCCCCGCCGAGATCGGCGAGCAACAGGGCGATCATCTCCGCCTCCTGCTCCTCGATGGTGTCGTAGCTGGTCCGCCCCGAGCCCATCGTCTGCGCGACCAACTCCGGGGTCAGATCGGGGAGGAGTGCGGCCAGATGGGACAGCTCGAAGACGCCCGTGTGACCGCACAGGACGTGCCCGAGTTCATGGAGCTTGATCAGGTCCTGGTGGGCCGGGCTGGTGTGCTGCTCGTAGAAGACGACGTCGATGCTCGGCAGGGCGATCCACAGGCCGCACGGCGCGTCCCGACCGAGTTCCGGGAGCGGCTCCATGACGATCGGCCGCCCCCGCTGCTGCTCCAGGGAGGCGCGGAAGGCGTCGACGGTGAACGGTTGCGGGAGGTCCAGGCCCGCGAGGATGCCTTCGCAGCGCTTGCGCAGGCCCCGGGGTAGCGACATGACGAAGATACGTTCCTTCTGGTGAGGGTGGATGCCGCCTCCAGTATCAGGTGGCGCCCGAACCTCCTTGCGCGGCTCCCTGCTCCAGCTGCTTGAGCTTGTCGGCGAGGGCGACCAGCATGTGCAGGCTGCCGTCCGAGAGGCCGGACGCCCGTTGGACCAGGCTGACCACCTCGGAGTTGCCCAGGGCTTGGCGCAGGTCGCCGATCTTTTCCAGCCGGTCGAGCTGCTCGTCCACGACGGCCGCCTTGGAGTCGTCCAGGAAATAGCTGGCTCCCGCCTGGATCCCGAAGCCACGGCCCAGCCAGTCGAGGGTGTCCACCGTGGGGTTGGGGAGCTGCCCCTTCTGGTTCACACCGTGCTGGAGGTTGCGGATCGTGTCCTTGGAGATGACGTCCCGGCCCGCCAGCCGGTTGATCCGGTCGGCGAGCTCGCGGTATGTCGGGGCCCGGCCACCGGCCTTGGCCGCTTCCCGGGCGATGAGCCCGTCCAGCCGCTCGGCGATCTTTCCGGCACGCTCTCCGGGACGGCCCGTCCCGTCCGGGACGCCCTGGGGCCCGGACCGCTGTGCATTCACCCTCTACGCCTCCGATCAGCCCCCCCACCGTACCGCCGGGACACGGGCCCCGGCGGGCGCGCCCCCCGATCTGCTGCACGCCAACCCGGCCCGAGACCCCGGCCGCCGCGCCCGGCGGTCTAGCGGGAACGGCGGGGGGCCGGCGAGGTCCGCGCGGCGCGGTGTACGGCCGCCACGACGCCGCCCGCGCCGTCCTCCCCGGACATGTGCCGCCCGGCGGCCGCGGCCGCATGCGCGTACGACGGGTCCCGCACCGCGGCCGTGAGCGCGTCGGCGAGGCCTTCGGCCGTCAGGGACCGGAAGGGGACCGGGGCCGTCCCCGCGCCGATCGCGGCGAGCCGCGCGGCCCAGAACGGCTGGTCCGCGGCCACCGGCACGGTGACGGACGGGATTCCGGCACGGACCGCCGCGGCCGTGGTGCCGGCTCCGGCGTGGTGGACGACGGCGGCCAGCCGCGGGAACAGCAGGGCGTGCGGCACGTCGCCGATGGTCAGCACGTCGTCGCCGCCCCCGCCTTCGGCGACGAGTCCGGCGCTGCCCGACTGGAGGATCCCCCGCAGCCCGGCCCGCCGCAGGGCACGTACCGCGATGGCTCCCAGACGTTCCCCTTCGCCGGCGGC
>NZ_JBHYVA010000409.1:0-7626 GCF_042750055.1 Streptomyces sp. NPDC059456 | reverse complement strand
CGAGCCCCGACCTCCCCGGCTCAGCACCCCGCCGGCCGCGTCCCGGCAACCCGCAGCCGGATCCGAACTCCGCGGGCCCCGCCCCGGCCGGCGCACCCACCCCCGGGCGCGGCACGGCCCCGACCGGCCTCGGCGACGCCACACCGCAGCCGGAATCGGCGAGCCCCGGCCCGGCCGGCCCCTGGCTGCCGCCCTCCGGTCCCGGCAGCGCCACGATCCCCGCCGCCCCGGAGCCGGTGAGTCCCGGACTGTCCGGCTCGGCGACACCGCGACCGCGCGCCGGGACCCGGCAGGCGGACACCGCCGGAGGAGGCCTGTCCGGCTCGGCCGTCGCGCGGGCAGGCTTCGGCGCCGCGGGTGGCGACGGCCGCGGCGGGACCACGCCGGACCCGCAGCCGCAGCCCCCGCGTCCCGGCCCGGCCGAACCCGCCTCCGGTGCCCCCGGCGAGATCACCCCGCAGCCGGAGACGGCCGCCTCCGACCCCCGGACGGCTCCCTGGACCACAGGCGGTGCCGTCGCCCAGCCGGGGGCGGGCGGTTCCGCGCAGGCACCGCCGCCCCCGGCGGCCTCCGGCTTGGCCGGCCACGGACCCGGATGGACCGGGCCCGAGCCTGAGCTCCCGCCCGGTGCAGGGGGGCTCCCCGCGACGGAAGCGGGATCCGTCCCGGGCCCTCAGGCAACGCCACGGCAAGCCCTCGACCGGGACGAGGCAGATGGGGCGGATGGGGCGGACGCGACCGGGACTGCCTATGTCCCGCAGCCCGTTCCCGGTCCCGGTGCGGCAGCGGCGTCGGCAGCGGGTCCGGCAGCAGGCGGGGCCACCGTCCCGCGGCAGAAGGACGGCACGCTCCGGTCCCGGGCCGGCTCAGCCGGTCCGGCCGGACCCGAACCCGCGCTGCTGCCCGACCTGTTGGACCATCCCGACCCGGCCGTCGCCGCCGAGGCCACGACGGTGGAGAACCTGCTGCGCTGCTGGGTACGCGAAAGCGCCATCGGCCGGCCCGCCGGGCCCGTCGGAACCCTCCTGCGCATCCCCCTCCCCGCATCCGGCACCGCACTGCTCGTCGCCGTCCGCCACTGGTCTCCCGCCGGCTGGCACCGCTTCGCCCCCGCCCGGCTCGAAGGCGCGCCCACCCACGCCCCCGCCCTGGACGCCGTCACCCTCGCCTCGCTCCTCGCCCGCGAGGGCGACAACTCCGGCCGCGGCGGAGCCGATCTCGTCGGCCGGGTCGCCGACTCCGTACGCCGCACCGCCGAGTTCATCGCCGACCGGCGCGAACGGCCGACCCCGCCCGAACCCGTCGCCGGTGACCTCTTCCTCACCGCCGAACAGTCCCTCCTCCTCGGTCACCCCCTCCAACCGGACCCGAAGAGCCGCGAAGGACTCTCCGAGACCGAGGTACGCCGCTACTCACCCGAACTCCACGGCTCCTTCCCCCTGCACTGGTTCGCCATCACCCCCTCCGCCCTCGCCACCGACTCCGCCTGGACCGAACGGGGCCGCCCCGTCTCCGCCGCCCGGCTCCTCGGCCGGCTCGTCCCCGGCCTGCCGCTACCCGAAGGCTCCACCCCCCTTCCCCTGCACCCGTGGCAGGCACGCGACCTGCTCCAACGCCCCGACGTCGCCAGCCTCCGCGACGCCGGACTCCTGCACGACCTGGGCCCGTACGGCGAACCCTGGTACCCCACCTCCTCCGTCCGCACCGTCCACCGCCCCGGCGCACCCGCGATGCTCAAGCTCTCCCTGGGCGTGCGCATCACCAACTCCCGCCGCGAGAACCTCCGCAAGGAACTCCACCGCGGCGTCGAGGTGCACCGACTACTGCGCACCGGCCTCGCGGAACAGTGGCAGGCGGCCCACCCCGGCTTCGACATCGTGCGCGACCCCGCCTGGATCGCCGTCGACGCCCCGGACGGAACTCCCGTCCCCGGCCTCGACACCGTCCTGCGACACAACCCCTTCCGTTCCCACGACGACGCGGTCTGCATCGCCGCACTGACCTCGCCCCGCCCGTGGCCGGGCCGGGCCGGCATGCGCTCCCGGCTCGCCGAGACCGTCTCCCGGCTCGCCGCCACCACCGGGCGCCCGACATCCGCCGTCGCAGCCGAGTGGTTCCTGCGCTACCTCGAACACGTCGTCCTGCCGGTCCTCGCCTTCGACGCGCTGGCAGGCATCGCCCTCGAAGCGCACCAGCAGAACACGCTGGTCCTCCTCGACCCGGCCGGCTGGCCGGTCGGCGGCCGCTACCGCGACAACCAGGGCTACTACTTCCGCGCCTCCCGCCGCGCGGAACTGGAGCGCCGGCTCCCCGGCATCGGCAGTGCCAGCGACACCTTCGTCTCCGACGCCGTCACCGACGAACGCTTCGCCTACTACCTCGGCATCAACAACGTGCTCGGCCTCATCGGCGCCTTCGGATCCCAACGGCTCGCCGACGAACGCGTCCTGCTCGCCGCCTTCCGCAGGTTCCTCGGCAAGGCCTCCGGACTCGGACCGCTCCCCGCACGGCTGCTCGACTCACCCACCCTGCGCTGCAAGGCGAACCTGCTCACCCGCCTGGGCGGCCTCGACGAGCTCGTCGGCCCCGTGGACTCCCAGTCGATCTACGTCACCCTCACCAACCCCCTCCACGATTGAGCGCCGATGCCCTCCACCGACACCTCCACCGCCCCGGTCGACTTCGTGGCCGCCGCCCCCCTGGCCATGGCCACCGCGACCGTTACAGCCACAGCCACAGCCACTGCCACAGCCACCGCGACCCTCGGCGCCCGCATCCCCGGACGACGGCTCACCGCACGGCTGTTGCCCCTGCTCGCCGAGGCCGAACTGCTCGACTCCCCGGCCGCATGGGGTCCCGCCGCCACCGCGGCGGGCGCCTTCCGCCTCGAACCCGTACGGCTCGGCCGCCACCTGGAGCTGCTGACCGGCTGGATGAACGACCCCGAGGTGGATGCCTACTGGGAGCTCGCCGGCCCCGCCGCCGTCACCGCCGCCCACGTACGGTCCCAACTCGACGGAGTCGGCCACAGCATCCCCTGCCTCGGCCTCCTCGACGGCACGCCGATGAGCTACTGGGAGATCTACCGGGCCGACCTCGACCCGCTCTCCCGCCACTACGCGGCGCGCCCCCACGACACCGGTATCCACCTGCTCATCGGAGACGGCACGAACCGCGGCCGCGGTCTGGGCACCGTCCTGCTGCGCGCCGTCGCCGACCTGGTGTTCGACAACCGCCCCCGCTGCACGCGCGTCATCGCCGAACCGGACATCCGCAACACCCCCTCCGTCTCGGCCTTCCTCAACTCCGGATTCCGCTGCTCCGCCGAGATCGACCTTCCCGGGAAGCGCGCCGCCCTGATGATCCGGGAGAGGGCGCTGCGCAATCTCCTCTGAATCGCCGCCCCACATCCCCGGAACCCGCCGCCGCACCTTCCCGCGTCCAGCCCGTCCCGGCTCCAAACCCCCGTGTCCACTCGCCTTCCACCCCTCCCCGCTCAGGCCTCCCGTTCACGCCTCACCCTTCGAAAACTCTGCGTCGCGCAGCAAAGTTCCCGATCCCCGAGGAGGCCCGTGCCGAATTTCCCCGCCACCCCCGACTCCACCGGCACCCCCTACTCGGACGCTGCCGTTCCGCCGTCCCCGCAACACCCCTGCACCCCGCCCGAAATCAACACCGCCACCTGGGAAGCGGCCGCCCGCCGCCTGCTCGCCAAGATGCTCGGCGAGTTCGCCTACGAGGAGATCCTCAGCCCCGCCCCGGCCGGCAGCGCCACCACAGCCTCCCCCGGCAGCCCCTCCACCAGCAGCGCCACCACCGCCGGAGACTCCACCACCGGAGACTCCACCGGCGACGCCTGGCAGCTGACCCTCGACGACGGCAGCAGCCTCGGCTTCCGGGCCCGCCGCCGTGCCTACGGGAGCTGGCACGTCGCCCCCGACACGATCACGCTCACCCCGCCGCCCCCGTCGACGGAGCCGCCGACCGCGTTCTCGGACCCGTACGCCTTCCTTCTCCGCACCCGCACCCTCCTCGGCCTCGACGGTGCCACCCTCGGCCACCTGGTCCGCGAGCTCAGCGCCACGCTCGCCGCAGACGCCCGCATCGACCACACCGCGCTCACCGCCGACGTCCTCGCCGACCTCGACCACGCCGAGCTCGAAGGCCACCAGACCGGCCACCCCTGGCTCGTCCTCAACAAGGGCCGCCTGGGACTGTCCGCCGCCGACACCGCCGCCTGGGCCCCCGAAGCCCGCACCCGCCAGCGGCTGCCGTGGCTCGCCGCCCATGCCTCCCTCGCGGCCTACCGCGGCACGGCCGGCCTGGAGGACCCGGCCCGGCTTTACGCCCAGGAGCTCGACCCCGTCACCCGGGACGTGTTCGACCGGATCCTGCGCGCCCGCGGCCTCGACCCGCTCGGCTACCTCTACCTCCCGGTCCACCCCTGGCAGTGGGACGAGATCGTGCTTCCGTTGTTCGCACCCGCCCTGGCCTCCGGCGCCCTGGTCCCGCTCCCCGCCGACCCCGACATACGCATCCCGCAGCAGTCCGTCCGCACCTTCCTCAACCTCACCCGCCCCGACCGGCACAGCGTCAAACTGCCGCTCTCCGTCTTCAACACCCTGGTCTGGCGCGGCCTGCCCTCCGACCAGTCCGCGGCCGCGCCCGCAGTCACCTCCTGGATCCGGTCCCTGTACGACGCCGACCCCTTCCTCCGCGACGAATGCGCGGTCATCCTCCTCGGCGAGGTCGCCTCGGTCACCGTCCGCCACCCCGTCTACGACCAGCTCCCCGAGGCCCCGTACCAGTACAAGGAGCTGCTGGGGGCGATCTGGCGCGAACCCCTGACCGGCCGGCTCGCCCCCGGGGAGCGGGCCCGCACCCTCGCCTCCCTCCTCCACGTCGACCCGCGCGGCCGGTCCTTCACGGCCGAGCTCGTCGCCCGGTCCGGGCTGGCGCCGGCCCGCTGGCTGCAGCGGCTCTTCGCCGCCCTGCTGCCCCCGCTGCTCCACTTCCTCTACCGCTACGGCACCGTCTTCTCCCCGCACGGCGAGAACACCACCGTGATCTTCGACGAGCAGGACGTCCCGGTCCGGCTCGCCCTCAAGGACTTCGTGGGCGAGGTCAACATCTGCCGCGAGCCGCTGCCGGAGCTCGCCTCCGTGCCCGCCGAGGTGCGCGCCGCGCTGCGCGACAAGCCGGCGGACTTCCTGCCCCAGTACATCCACTCCGGTCTCTTCGTCGGGGTCTTCCGCTACCTGTCCGCCCTGTGCGAGGACCGCCTCGGCGTCCCGGAGGACGATTTCTGGTCGCTCGTACGGGCGGAAATCCTGCGCCACCAGGCCCGCTTTCCCGAGCTCAAGGAGCGCTACGAGCTCTTCGACCTGCTCGGCGAGCACATCGGGAGGCTCTGCCTGAACCGGAACCGGCTGTACGAGGACGGCTACCGCGACCGCTCCGACCGCCCGCACGCAGTGGAGTACGGCACCGTGCCCAACCCCTTGTACCGGCCGTGAACCGTCGTCGTGGCGATCGCTGTCGGTGGCGACCCGTAGGGTTGGGAGTGCTATGACGAAGCCCTCCCTCACCGACCTGCTGCATGCCGCCGTCTCCGCCGTCGGCGGCACGGAGCGGCCCGGCCAGGTGTCCATGGCCGAAGCCGTCGCGGAAGCGATCGACGACAACACGCACCGGCTGATCCAGGCAGGCACCGGTACCGGCAAGTCCCTCGGCTACCTGGTGCCGGCCCTGGCGCACGGCGAGCGCGTGGTCGTGGCCACCGCCACCCTGGCCCTCCAGCGGCAGCTCGTCGAGCGCGACCTGCCCCGGACGGTGGACGCGCTGCATCCGCAGCTCCGCCGCCGCCCGCAGTTCGCCATGCTCAAGGGCCGGTCCAACTACCTGTGCCTGCACCGGCTGCACGAGGGAGCCCCGCAGGACGAGGAGGAGGGCCTCTTCGACCAGTTCGAGGCGGCCGCCCCCACCAGCAAGCTCGGCCAGGACCTGCTGCGCCTGCGCGACTGGGCCGACGAGACCGAGACCGGCGACCGGGACGACCTGACGCCCGGCGTCTCGGACAAGGCATGGTCACAGATCTCCGTCTCCTCCCGGGAGTGCCTGGGCGCGACGAAGTGCGCGTACGGCGCCGAGTGCTTCGCCGAGGCCGCCCGCGAGCGGGCCAAGCTCGCCGACGTGGTCGTCACCAACCACGCGCTGCTGGCCATCGACGCCATCGAGGGCGCCCCGGTGCTGCCGCAGCACGAGGTGCTGATCGTGGACGAGGCGCACGAGCTGGTTTCCCGGGTGACCGGCGTCGCCACCGGCGAGCTCACGCCGGGCCAGGTCAACCGCGCCGTGAAGCGGGCGGCCAAGCTGGTCGACGAGAAGACCGCGGACTCGCTCCAGACCGCGTCCGAGTCGTTCGAGCGGGTCATGGAGCTGGCCCTCCCGGGCCGGCTGGAGGAGGTTCCCGAAGACCTCGGGTACGCGCTGGCGGCCCTGCGGGATGCCGCGCGCAACGTCATCTCCGCGATCGGCGCGACCCGCGACAAGTCCGTCCAGGACGAGGACGCCGTGCGCAAGCAGGCCCTCGCCGCGGTCGAGAGCGTCCACGGCGTGGCCGAGCGGATCCTGCTCGGCTCCGAGTACGACGTCGTCTGGTACGAGCGGCACGACCGCTTCGGGGCCACGCTCCGGGTCGCCCCGCTGTCGGTGTCCGGGCTGCTGCGCGAGAAGCTGTTCGAAGACCGCTCGGTGGTCCTCACCTCGGCGACGCTCAAGCTGGGCGGCGACTTCAACGGAGTGGCGGCCTCGCTCGGCCTGTCCCCCGAGGGAGTCGCGGGGGACGACGTGCCGGTCTGGAAGGGCTTGGACGTCGGCTCGCCCTTCGACTACCCCAAGCAGGGCATCCTCTACGTCGCGAAGCACCTGGCCACGCCCGGCCGCGAGGGCACCCGCGGCGACATGATGGACGAGCTCGCCGAGCTGATCGAGGCGGCCGGCGGCCGCACCCTGGGCCTGTTCTCCTCCATGCGGGGTGCCAAGGCGGCCGCCGAGGAACTGCGCGGCCGGCTCGACAACCCGATCCTGCTCCAGGGCGAGGAGACGCTGGGCGAGCTGATCAAGGCGTTCGCGGCGGACCCGAAGACCTGCCTGTTCGGAACGCTGTCGCTCTGGCAGGGCGTGGACGTGCCCGGTCCCAGCTGCCAGCTGGTGGTCATGGACAGGATCCCGTTCCCGCGCCCCGACGACCCGCTGATGAGCGCCCGGCAGAAGTCGGTCGAGGAGCACGGCGGCAACGGGTTCATGGCCGTGGCGGCCACGCATGCCGCGCTGCTGATGGCCCAGGGAGCGGGCCGGCTCGTCCGGGCCGGCGGTGACCGGGGTGTCGTCGCAGTGCTGGACCCCCGGCTGGCCACGGCCCGGTACGGGAGCTTCCTGCGGGCCACGCTGCCGGACTTCTGGTACACCACGGACCGCAACCAGGCGCGGCGCTCGCTGGCGGCGATCGACGCGGCCGCACAGGCGGACGGCAAGTAGTCACCGGAGGCAGCCCTCGTTAGAGGTCAGGCCCAGGAGTGCCCCCCCCAGGGGTGATCGAGGGGTAATCCAAAAGAGCCCCTGCCG
>NZ_JBHYVA010000408.1:5740-7645 GCF_042750055.1 Streptomyces sp. NPDC059456 | reverse complement strand
GGCTGATCGGGCCGGCGCCGCGGGCCGGGCCACCGGCGCGGCCGGTGCTCCGCGGCGCAGCAGTTCGAGCAGTTCGAGCAGGGCGGCTTCCCTCGCGGAGGTCATGGCGGCATTCTCCCGGGGCGGGCCGGCCCGGATCAGGCCGGGTCCGCGGCGGCCGGAACCGGCGCCTTCCGGCCGGAGGACGCGCCGGCGCCGGCGGCCCGGCCCAGGTCGCGGCCCCGGGTCTCCCGGGCGAAGGCGACGGTGAGGGTGGTCACCACCGCGGCCGCACAGAGGTACAGGGACACGGGCACCGAGGAGCCGTAGTCCTTCAGGAGCTCGACGGCGATGAGCGGGGCCAGCGCACCGGCGGCGATCGAGGCGAGCTGCGAGCCCATCGAGGCACCGGAGTAGCGGACCTCGGTGTCGAACATCTCCGAGATGAAGGCCGCTTGGGGTCCGTACATGGCGCCGTGCAGCAGCAGTCCGGCGGTGACGGCGGCCGTGATGACGGCGAAGGACTCCGTGTCGACCAGGGCGAAGAACCCGAACGCCCACAGGGCCATGCCGACCGAGCCGATCAGCGTGACCGGCCGCCGCCCGATCCGGTCGGAGAGCGCACCCCAGGCCGGGATGGTGACGAAGTGGACGGCCGAGCCGATGAGGACGGCGTTCAGCGCGGTGCTCTTGGGCAGCCCCAGGTGCGCGGTGACGTACACGAGGAGGAAGGAGGTCAGCACGTAGTAGGAGATGTTCTCGCCGAACCGGGTGCCGACGGCCGTCAGTACCTGGCGCAGGCTGCGCCGGAACACCAGGACCACGGGCGCCTCGCCCTCGCGCCCCTGCCGGGCGGCCTGCGCGGCGAGGAACACGGGGGACTCGGAGACGGACAGCCGGATCCACAGTCCGACGATCACCAGGACACCCGACAGCAGGAACGGGACGCGCCAGCCCCAGGCCAGAAACGCCGCATCGGACTGCACCCCGGCGAGCAGCGCGAGCACCCCGGTGGCCAGCAGGTTCCCGCCCGGTGCACCGGACTGCGGCCAGGACGCCCAGAACCCGCGGTGCTCGGCCCCGCCGTGCTCGGAGACGATCAGCACGGCCCCGCCCCACTCCCCGCCGAGGGCGAAGCCCTGCACCAGCCGCAGGACGGTGAGCAGCACGGGAGCCCCGACGCCGATGCTCGCGTAGGTGGGCAGCAGCCCCATCGCGAAGGTCGCCCCGCCCATCATGAGCAGGCCGAGCACCAGCAGCTTCTTCCGCCCGGCCCTGTCCCCGAAGTGCCCGAACACGACCCCGCCGAGCGGCCGGGCGAGGAAGCCGATGGCGTAGGTGATGAACGCGATCAGGGTGCCGGTCAGCGGATCGCCGGTGGGGAAGAACAGCTTGTTGAACACGAGCGCGGCGGCGGTGCCGTAGAGGAAGAAGTCGTACCACTCGATGGTGGTCCCGATGAGGCTTGCGGCGACGATCCTGCGGATGCCGTGAGGAGCCGGTGTAGCCGTTGCGGGGGAGACCATGTGCACCACTTCCAGGGGTCTGCGGGGCCGTCGGGTGTGGCCACAACGTAGAAGTCCCCAGGTCAGCGGTATATGTGGCGGGCCATCACAATCAGGTGCCACCTTGTGTGCCCCGTCACCACACGGCCGGTGACGACGCGTCCGGTGGCGGGACCGCACCGGTCAGGAGAACGGGATCCGGTCGGGGCGGCAGACCGTGCCGGGGGGCGGGAGCGTCCCGTCGACGAAGTAGCGGCTCTCGTACCGGCTGATGCAGCGGCTGCCGTTGTTGAACAGGGCGGTGTGCCCGTACCCGTCGTTCGTGAGCAGGCGGGCGTCCGCCAGCTCACCCCCCCAGGCCGGGGGGCCCCGGTGTGGGGGGGGGGGGTGGTTAACGGTGCCGAAAACCCAACACGGTCGG
>NZ_JBHYVA010000408.1:0-5730 GCF_042750055.1 Streptomyces sp. NPDC059456 | reverse complement strand
TTTCTCGTCTGTCGGGGCTCTGGCCGCGGCTGTTGCGGGGGCGGGGGTTTTTCAAGGGGGGGGTGGGCCCGAACCCGTCTTGCGTCTCCGGGGGGGCTCCCCCCCCCACCCCGGCCATGGCCTGGGCGCCCGTGTAGGGCGTGGAGGGGTCGTACCGGGTCCCGATCACCAGGACGGGACGGGCGGTGGGCTTGTTCCACGGGCCGGCGTACCCGGCGGCGGACCGGGCCGGCCAGGTGGCACAGGCCTCCGCCGCCCACGTCCAGAAGCGGCCCGCGTCGCCGGCCCGCCGGGCGCTCGCCTCCTCCAGGCCGTGGTAGGCGGCGGGGTCGCGGGGGTTGGGGCTGTCGGCGCACCACACGGCCGCCGCCTGCTCGTCCCCCAGGTACGGGTTCGGCCGGTCCACCGGGGGCGGCGGCGGGTACGCCTGCGGCTCGGGGGCCCGCCCCTGCGACAGCTGCTGGAGCCTGCCCGCGAGAGCCGTCCAGCCGGGGTCGACGATGTAGAGGCCGTTCACCGCGTCGGCGACCGTCCGGGCGTACGTCCACGGGCCGACCGGATGCTCCCGGAGCCGCTGCATCAGCCGGTCGAACTTCGCGCGCGTGGCCCCGGGGCTGCCCGCCGAGAACGCACAGCGGGCCACGGGCGCCGATCCGCACAGGTCGAGGAAACGGTCCAGGGTGGCCGCGGCGGTGCGGTCCGAGCCCATGCGCAGGAAGGTCGTGGTGCGGGGCTCGCCCGCCGTGGGGCCGCCGGTCCAGGCCCGGGGGGCGATGTTGCTGTCGAGGACCATGGCGCGGACGCTGCCGGGGAACAGGTTGGCGTAGGTGGCGCCGAGGATCGTGCCGTATGAGACGCCGAGGTAGTTCAGCTGCGGGTCGCCCACCGCGCGGCGGAGCAGGTCGAGGTCCCGGGCGGTGTCGGCGGTCGACACGTGGCGCAGCAGGTCCGGATCGCGCTTTTCGCAGCGCCGGCCGAGGTCCTCGTAGGCATCGGTCCACGCCTTGCGCTCCTGTGCGCCCACGGGGAAGCCGGCCGGTGGGCGGGCCGCCCAGGTCCTGGCCTCCTCGGGGGTGTCGAAGCAGTTCACGGCGGTGCTGTTGCCGATCCCGCGCGGGTCCCAGCTGACGATGTCGAACCGTTCGCGCAGTTCCTTCGGGAAGGCGTCGTAGTTCTGCGGCACCTGCACGGTCCCGGGGCCCCCGGGACCGCCCGGGTTCACGAACAGGGTGCCGATGCGCGGGCCGGGGCCGGTGGCCTGCCGGCGGACGACCGCCAGGTCGATGGCGCGGCCCGCGGGGGCGGTGTGGTCGAGCGGCACCTTCGCCGTGGCGCAGTCCCACGGGCTGCCGGGGGTGCACGGACGCCAGTCCAGTCGCGCAGCGGACGCCGAAGGCGACGGCGAGGGGGGTGCGGGTGCGTCGGGCGCGCTGCCCGCGGTGGCGGGTACCTGCCCCGCGAGCAGCAGGGAGCAGGCCAGCGCCGCCGTCAGGACGGCCGCACGGAGCCGTCGGCCGCCCGCGGGACCCGGTGCGGACATGTTCCGCCCTCCTCCGTCACGGCGAGGTCCCGGTCCGGCGGTCGATGCCGCCGCACCGGTACACACGCCTCTGCTCCCACGAAACCGCGGTTCGGCGGCGCCCGCGAGCCGGGGCGGGAGCCGTGCGGGACAGTCCCGGGTGCGCAAGGGGTTCACCGCTCTTTGGCGGAAGTTGCTCAACAATCTTCCGGGCGGGGCCGGCGGCACTATCGTCCCCATCCCGGCATCACCGAGTACCGGGCGGTGGAGCCGTCACCGTCGCCGCCTTGGAGGCTGCCTGCCCATGCGCCCAGGATCGCCTCGCACCGGCACCTCGCCGACCCTTCTGGCCCTGCTCGCCGCCGTGTGCGCGCTGATCGTCGGCGGAGCCGGATCGGCCTTCGCACATGCCGGCCTCAGCGGCTCCGACCCCGCCGACGGCGCCGTCCTCAAGACGGCATCGAAGGAGGTCACGCTGACCTTCACCGAGTCGGTCGGTTTCTCGGACGATTCGCTGAGGGTGCTGTCGCCGGCCAACGAGCGCGTCAACCCCCGCCCGGCCCGGCACGTGGACGGCAAGGGGAACACCGGCCGGGTGGAGCTGTCCGACGGCCTGCCCGAGGGCACCTACACGGTCGCCTGGCGGGTCGTTTCCGCCGACGGGCACCCGATCTCCGGCGCTTTCGTCTTCTCCGTCGGCAAGCCGTCCGGGACCGCCGCCGTGGTGCCGACCGGGTCGCGGGTGGACCCGGCGGCCGGCCGTTTGTACGGACTCTTCCGCTACGTCGCCTACGGCGGGCTCGCCCTCCTCTTCGGCGTCGCCGCGTTCGTTCTCGTGTGCTGGCCCGCCGCGGGCGCGCTTCGTCCGGTACGCAGGCAGCTGGCCGCCGGGTGGGTGATGCTGGCGGTGTCCACCGTCGCGCTCCTGCTGCTGCGCGGCCCGTACGAGACGGCCGGCCCGCTGACCTCCGCGCTCGACCCGGCACGGCTGGGCCGCACGGCCACCACGCGGCCCGGGGTAGCGCTGATCGTCAGACTGGTGCTGCTGGGCGTGGCCGCGGTGGCGGTCAGGCGGTCGGCCGTGCGGTTGCGCGCCGCGGACGAGGGCGGCGAGCCGCAGGGCCCCGGTACCCGCGCCCGCCGGGCCGGGGCGGTACTGGCCCTCGGGCTGGCGCTCACCTGGGCCGCTGCCGAGCACGCCTCCGCCGGGATCCAGGTGCCGCTCGCCGTTCCCGTCGCCGTCCTGCACCTGCTGGCCATGGGGGTCTGGCTGGGCGGGCTGATCGCGCTGGTGCCGGTCCTGCGGAACCGGGGCGAGGGCAGCCCCGTGATTCCCGCGTCCGCGATCGGCAGGTTCTCGACGCTGGCGTTCGCCGCCGTCGCGGTTCTCGTCGGCACCGGGGTGTACCAGTCCTGGCGGCAGGTCGGCTCCTGGGGGGCGCTGACCGGCACGCCGTACGGCAGGACCCTCATGGTGAAGGTGGCCGCCGTGGTCCTGGTGCTGTGCGTGGCGGCCTTCTCCCGCCGGTGGACCGCCGGCCTCGTGCGGCAGACGTCCGCGGCGGCGCAAGCGCCGGCGGTGCCCGAACCCGGGCGGGTGAGGGAGCTGGTGGGCGCGCCGGCCGCCGCGGGGGCGGCGGACCCCGTACACCGGTCCGGCAGCGGGGAGCCCGGTGGGGGAGGTACCGGCGGCGACGACCCCGAGCCGCCGCTCCGTGCGCCCGACGTACTGCGACGACGCCTGCGCCGCACGGTGGCCGCCGAAGCCCTGCTCGGCGTGGCGGTCCTGGCGGTCACCACCCTGCTCACCGGAACCCAGCCCAGCCGGGCTGCGGGCACGAGCGCCGCGGCGGCCGCGGGTCAGGAGCCCCATGTGCAGGTGGTGACCATCCCGTGCGACATGGGGACGGCGAACCACCAGGGCACCGTGCAGATCACCCTGGCGCCGGGACGGGTCGGGGAGAACACGGCCGAGGCCGTGGTGTTCACCGCGGACGGCGGCCTCGCCACCGTTCCCGAACTCCGCCTGACCCTCACCCAGGAGAAGCTGGGAGTCGGCCCGATCGACGCCCGGCTCAAGAACCAGAAGGGGTACTGGGCCGCCTACGACCTGCGGCTGCCCATGCCCGGCGAGTGGACCCTGAACATCACGGTCCGGACCAGTGAGATCGACCAGGTCACGGTGCGCGGGACCGTCCGCGTCGCGCCGTCCTCGTAGGCGCCCTGCTGCACGGCCCACCCGGCGCCGTGCACCGTGCCGCAACGGCCGGAGCCGGGGTTCGGGCAGGGGCCGGGGCCGGGGCGCGGCAGGGGCCGCGCACCGCCCCGGCGGTTTCGGTCAGGCCTCGCCGCGGCTGCGGCGCAGCCACCAGACGGTGCCGGCGGCGAGCAGCGCGACGGCCGCGACCACCCCGACGATCGCCCCGGTGGGGCCGCCCGTCCCCTTCTCGCCGGCCGCCTCGGTGTGCGCGGCGGCCGAAGCGGCAGGAGCCGCCGTCGACGGCGGGCCGGACGAGGCGGTGCCCGGCGCCGGTGACGCGCTCGGGGCGATCGGCTTGGCCCCGTCGGCCGCCGCCTTCAACTCGAGCACGGGGGCGGGGTTGTCGACCTTCTCCCCGCCTGCCGGCACCTCGATCCACCGGTCGACTTTCCCGTCGCCGTACGTCTCCAGCGTCTTGAACGCCAGCGACTTCTCGTCGGGCAGCTGACGCACCGTGATGCTGTACTCGGCATCGGTGCCCTTGGCCAGAGCCGCGCCGCCGACGGCGTACCCGTCCGGGGTGGCCGTCAGCTTCCACTCCTTGGGGGCGTCCTTCAGGGTCACGGCGTCCGGGGCGATGCCCTTCGGGAGGACGACCCGCAGCTCGGAGACGCCCGCGGTGTCCGACTCCGCCTCGGCTGTGAAGGAGAGCGTCACGTTCTCGGCGAGGGCGCGCGGATCGGAGGCGGTGACCTCGGTGTGGGCGGCGGCGGGCCCGGCCGTCAGGCCCAGGATCACCAGGGAGCCGGCTGCTGCAAGCCCCAGCCTGCGGCGGACGGGGCGGATGGGTGTGGTGTTCACGGTGAGGAGCCTCTCGGTACGCGGGCGGGCTGCACCGCACCGGTGTCGGCCCGCCAGGATCAGGGGGAACGTCTCCTGCCCGCCCGGCAGGAGGCCCGCGGCGTACCACCGCGTCGCACAGCATCGTCGTCACCGCCGGGCGCACCCCGGGGCCGCCGGGCGGTACGGGCACCGCACGAGGGCGCGGCCCCGGCCGCGGCCGGCAGCGCGCACCGAAAGCCGCGGCGGCGGCCGCGACGGCCCGCTGGGCCCAGCGGCCCACCGTCTCCGGCAGCCGGCTGAGCACCTGGTCCGCGCGGTGCATGAGCAGGGCCACGACGCAGACGGCCGCGCAGTGGGCCGCCGTCATCGCCCACGCGCCGTGGTGTGCCGTGCGCACGGCGTGCGGCACCACACCGCGAGCCCCGCCGTGCGCGTGATGCACCGGCTGCCCCGCGGACAGGGCGCGGTGCAGGACGAGCTGGCCGACGCCCGTGGCGGCGACCACGTGCGGCCACGGCGGGGGCCTGCGGGTCAGGGGCCACGACAGGGCGAACGCGCACGCCGCCCCGCCCGCCACCCGTTCCCAGACGACGGGGTCCCCCGCGGCCAGGTGATGGCTCGCGACCGCCAGTGCGGAGCTGAGCAGGGTGAACACGGCAGCCCGCAGCCACCGTCCGTCGAGCCGCTCGGGCTGCGGACACGAGCGCATCCCTGTACGAGCTCCTGCCATGTCGGGCCCATCCTTCACCGGCCCGGATCCCGGCGAGCCCCGACTGTCAATTCACGAGCAGTTTTCCCGGGCCGAGCATCCCCTGCGGGCCGGACCGGGCGCGCTCGCCGGTCAACCGGCGAAGAGGAGGTAGCTGGCCGTCGTGGCCAGGGAGAAGCCCGCGAGCATGAGGGGGAGCAGCCCCCAGAAGCACAGGTGCATGCAGATCCCGACCGCGACGGCCCAGGGGCGGGTCTCCGGCACGAGCAGCCCCAGGGGCAGGAGGGCCTCGATCGCCACGACCAGCACGGCCAGGGGCCGGCCGATCCGCAGCGCCAGGGGGGACCCGCTGCCCAGGAGCCGGACCAGGGGCGCGGGATAGAAGCACACGGCGCGGGGGGGCCGCGGGGGGGGGGGCGCCCCCCCCCCCCCACCCCGCGCGCTAAAAAACGAACAGAC
>NZ_JBHYVA010000407.1:0-7662 GCF_042750055.1 Streptomyces sp. NPDC059456 | reverse complement strand
GACCCCACCCGGGGGGCCCCCGCGGCCCTCGCGGGCGGGGGGGCTCCCCTTCTGTCGTATACGAAGATCGGCTGAGCGGGTCAGCGCATCTTTCCGCCGCGCGGCATCCGCATGCCCTTGGGCATCGGGCCCTTCGGCAGCGGCATGTTGCTCATGAGGTCACCCATGGCGCGCAGCTTGTCGTTGACCTGGGTGATCTGCGGGCCGGCCAGCACGCGCGGCAGCTTGAGCAGCGTCGTGCGGAGCTTCTTGAGCGGGACCTCGCCCTCGCCGGTGCCCACGATGAAGTCGTGGACCGGGATGTCCGGCATGATCCGGGCCAGCTTCTTCTTCTCGGCGGCGAGCATCGGCTTGAGCCGGTTCGCGTTGCCCTCGGCGATCAGTACGACGCCGGCCTTGCCCACGGCCCGGTGGATGATGTCCTGGCTGCGGTTCATCGCGACGGCGGGGGTGGTGGTCCAGCCCCGTCCCACGTTGTCCAGTACGGCCGCGGCCGCACCCGGCTGTCCCTCCATCTGCCCGAAGGCAGCCCGCTCGGCCCGTCGCCCGAAGACGATCGCCATCGCGAGGAACGCCACCAGGAAGCCCAGGATGCCCAGGTAGACCGGGTGGTCGATCAGGAAGCCGATCGCAAGAAAGACACCGAAGGTGACGATTCCCACGCCCGCGACGATCAGACCGACCTTCGGGTCGGCCTTGCGCGTCATCTTGTACGTCAGGGCGATCTGCTTCAGTCGCCCGGGGTTCGCAGCAGTCTCTGCGTTTGACTTCCTCGCCATAAAGCGAAGTTTACGTGGCCTGCGGGGTCCGGGTCGCCGCGGCCTCGAGTACGTGCTCGGTTTCGACCCGGTCCTTGGCTCTGCGGCGGTCCTCCAGAACGGCGGTCCAGGCGTTGCGGCGGGCGCCGCTCATGAGCAGCGACTCGAAGCCCCGGAAGGCGTCGGTGAACGACGGAATGGCAATGGCGCGTACGGGCGCGGCCTGCATGATGTCGATCCCTTTCACGGTGCTCACGGTGTCGATCGGGGTGCGTGCGGGGCACCGCGGGGTGGCGCGGCGGTGTGCGCCGGTGTGCGCGGTGCGTGGACTCATCGTCACTGACTGGTGTTACCAGGGCATGACCGGCTGGTCAAACGGTGATGAAACATTTACGCGGCCCGCCGGACTCTTCGTTACAAAGAGCCTAGGGGCCGCGTCCATGTGGTGTTACCCGCCGGTAAGACTTTGTGCGTGAGTTCACACAGTCCGGGTGGTAGCGCGCGTCACACCGCCGCGCGCTTCTCCGTGCCTGCGCTCAGACTCGGCTGCGCTTCTCCATCGCCTGGGTGTAGAGGCGGCCCGCACGGTACGAGGAGCGGACCAGCGGGCCCGACATCACACCGGAGAAGCCGATCTCCTCGGCCTCCTTCGCCAGCTCCACGAACTCGGCCGGCTTCACCCAGCGCTCGACGGGGTGGTGCCGCGGCGAGGGCCGCAGGTACTGGGTGATGGTGATGAGTTCGCAGCCGGCCTCGTGCAGCTCCTTCAGCGCCTCCGAGACCTCCTCGCGCTCCTCGCCCATGCCCAGGATCAGGTTGGACTTGGTGACGAGGCCGTAGGCGCGGGCCTGCCGGATCACGTCGAGCGAGCGCTCGTAGCGGAAGCCGGGGCGGATCCGCTTGAAGATCCGCGGCACGGTCTCGACGTTGTGCGCGAAGACCTCGGGGCGGGAGGCGAAGACCTCCTCCAGCAGCTCCGGGACCGCGTTGAAGTCCGGGGCCAGCAGCTCGACCTTGGTGTGGCCGCCCTCGCGGCCCGCGGTCTGCTGGTGGATCTGGCGCACGGTCTCCGCGTACAGCCAGGCGCCGCCGTCGGCCAGGTCGTCGCGCGCGACGCCGGTGATGGTGGCGTAGTTCAGGTCCATCGTGACGACCGACTCGCCGACACGGCGCGGCTCGTCCCGGTCCAGCGCCTCGGGCTTGCCCGTGTCGATCTGGCAGAAGTCACAGCGCCGGGTGCACTGGTCGCCGCCGATGAGGAAGGTGGCCTCGCGGTCCTCCCAGCATTCGTAGATGTTGGGGCAACCGGCCTCCTGGCACACGGTGTGCAGTCCTTCGCCCTTCACCAGGGCCTGCATCTTCGTGTACTCGGGACCCATCTTCGCCCGGGTCTTGATCCACTCGGGCTTGCGCTCGATGGGGGTCTGGCTGTTACGGACCTCCAGGCGCAGCATCTTGCGTCCGTCGGGTGCGACTGCGGACACGACCGGCTCCCTGTGACTTCGATTCTTCGGCGCCCACCAGGGTACGCCCGTAATTTCATACGCTCTTACGTCGGCCAACCTGGCGGTGACCGGCCGCATTCCCCCGGTCGTCAGCCCGCGGCGGGTTCGATCTCCCGCGGCCGCAGCTCCGCCTGCTCCAGTACGTCCTTCAGGTGGCGTTCGACGACCGGCAGCACCTCGGCGATGGAGATCTCGCGGCTCAGTTCGTACGAGAGCGAGGTCACACCCGCGTCGCGGATCCCGCAGGGGATGATCCGGTCGAACCAGGTGCTGTCCGGGTTCACGTTGAGCGAGAAGCCGTGCATGGTGACGCCCTTGGCGACGCGGATGCCGATGGCGGCGAGCTTGCGGTCCTCGCGGCGCTGGCCGGCGTTGGAGGGGGCGTACTCGGGCCCGTTCAGGCGGGGGTCGAACTCCTCGTCCGTCAGCCGCGGGTCGAATTCGAGCGAGAGCCCGCCGATCCTGGGACGCTCCCCGACCGGGTCGCCGAGCACCCAGACCCCGGACCGGCCCTCGACACGGGTCGTCTCCAGCCCGAACTCGGCGGCCGTGCGGATCAGCGCCTCCTCCAGCCGGCGGACGTGCGCGACGACGTCGACCGGGCGGGGCAGCTTCATGATCGGGTAGCCGACCAGCTGGCCCGGGCCGTGCCAGGTGATCTTGCCGCCGCGGTCCACGTCCACGACGGGGGTGCCGTCCAGCGGGCGCTCGTTGTCCGCGGTGCGCCGGCCGGCCGTGTACACGGGCGCGTGCTCCACCAGCAGGCAGGTGTCGCCGATCTCGTCCGCGAAGCGCGCGGCGTGGACCCGCCGCTGCTCCTCCCAGGCCGGGGAGTACTCGACGTAATCGGGTCCGAAGCCCAGATGGACAAACTCAAGCTCAGCCACCGCAGCGCCTCCTCGTTGAACCTGCCGTGTGCACGTACCGCACCAGCCAAGGGTACGGCGGCCGGTTTCCGACCCCTCGGGCGCCTTCCGACCCCTCAGTAACCCGGGGGCGGAGCCTCCCCGGGGCCCGGCGGCAGCGGCTTGGGGCGCTTGCGGCCCCGGGGCGGGCGGTCCGGGTCCTCGTCGGCCCGCGGCAGCCGCCGGTGGCCCTCCGAGTGGTCGTTGACCCAGCCGCACACCCCGCACGCGTACCGGCCGTCGAGGCCCGCGATGTACGTACCGCAGCGACGGCACTCGGCCTCGGTCAGTTCGGGCGCGGGCAGTGGCGCGGTGGCATCGGCGGAGGATTCCGCCCCGGTGGGCCTGCGGGTCATGTCGCGCAGCGTACGCGGACGGAGGGGGCCAGTCCGTAAAGGGCCCTACCGATTCTGCACACGATCGGATGAATGTGGGACAGAGAGGGCGGTCTGAGCGGTGTTCGCCGCTACATTCACGCCGTTCACAGGGCCGGGACTCCGGTCCGTCACGTCAGGAAACCGTGGAGCCGATGACGGAACGACCTGCCCAGCGCGTCCCCAACCGGCAGCTCGCGGCGCTGATCGCGGAAGCCGGGTTCTCCAACGCCGGTCTGGCCCGCCGGGTCGACCAGCTCGGCCTGGAACACGGTCTCGATCTGCGGTACGACAAGACCTCCGTGACCCGGTGGCTGCGCGGGCAGCAGCCGCGCGGGACCACCCCGGCGCTGATCGCCGAGGTCTTCACCCGGCGTCTGGGCCGGCGGCTCTCGGCACAGGACCTGGGCCTGGACGCCTGCGCGCCCGTCTACGCCGGCCTGGAGTTCGCGGCCACCCCGGAGGAGGCCGTCGACATCGCCAGCGGGCTGTGGCGCAAGGACTCCGGCTCCCACGCGGAGCTGCGGAAGATCGCGTTCACCCCGGCCGGACTGGTCGTGCCCAGCCGGGACTGGCTCATCGGGCGCGCCGACGAGCGGGTGGGCCGCGGCGCCGATCCGGCGGCCGCGGCCCGGGTCCCGGTGCAGGGCCGTGCCGCGGTCCCCCGGCAGCGGCAGATCGACCGGGGGCCCGGCCAGCGGGTGACCGGCGGGGACATCGCGGCGCTGCGGTCGGTGAGCGAGCTGTTCCGGACCCTGGACCAGACCTATGGCGGCGGCCACGCCCGGCAGGCCCTGGTGCGCTACCTGGAGCACGAGGCCGAGCCGATGCTCCGCGGCACGTACGGGGAGACCACCGGCCGGCGGCTCTTCTCGGCCGCCGCCGACCTGACCCGGCTGGCCGGCTGGACCTCGTACGACATCGCCGCGCACGGGCTCGCCCAGCGGTACTTCGTCCAGGCCCTGCGCCTCGCGCAGGCCGCAGGCGACCGGCCGTACGGCTCGTACGTGCTGGTGACCATGAGCCGGCAGGCCGTCTACCTGGGCCACGGCCGGGAGGCGGTGCAGCTGGCCCGCGTCGCGCAGCAGGGTGTCGGCTCGGGGCCGCCGCCGGTGGTGCAGGCGCTCCTGCACGCGGCGGAGGCGCGCGGGCACGCGGTACTCGGCGAGGTCCGGGCCGCGACGGCCTCGCTGGTGCGGGCCGAGCGGGCGCTGGGCGCGGCCCGGGCGGGGGACGACGTACCGCACTGGGCGCGGCTCTTCGACGAGGCGCAGCTGGCGGACGAGTTCGGGCACTGCCACCGGGACCTCCAGCAGTACCGGGCCTCGGCGCAGCACGCGGAGCGCTCGCTCCAGCTGCGGGCGCCGGGTTTCGCGCGCTCGCGGCTGTTCTGCCGGGTCGTGCTGGCCACGGCCCGGCTGGGGCTGGGCGAGCTGGACCAGGCGTGCGCGCTGGGAGCGGAGGCGGCGCAGCAGGCGATGGAGATGCGGTCGGTGCGGGCGGTGGAGTACGTACGGGACTTCGAGCGCAGGCTGGAGCCGTACCGGGACGCCTCGGCGGTCCGCACGTACCGCGACCGGGTCGCGGCACTGTCCTGATCCCGGCGCGCCCGGACGTCGGCGGGTGCCTGCACAGGGCCCGGTCCCCACGGGGACCGGGCCCTGTCCGGAGGGTTCTCAGGCCACCGCCGGAAGGGCGGGTTCCGCGCTCGCGGGGAGCCGGATGCCGAAGTCGCGCAGGACGGCCGTGGCTGCGCGGCGGGCCGAGTGCAGCGCCCCTTGGACGGTGTTGACGTCGCGGTGGTCGCCGCACACGTACAGCCCGGCCAGGACCCGGACCGGACGGCGCAGGTCGTACGGCGGCGGCATCGCGGGGACGGCCTCCGGGGCGTGGTGGACGGCCAGCAGCTCCCAGTCCCGGGTGCCGGTCTCGTACAGCCTGGCGAGGCGCGAGGCGACCGTGCGGGCGGGCGGCGGCGGGCCGAGCACGGTGGTGGTGACCAGGCTGCGGCCGGCCGGGGCCCGCACCGGGTCGACCGCGCTCATCACGGCGGTGTGGGCGACGGGCCACCGGGGGTCGCCGTCGAGCAGGAGCGAGCCGTCCCACGGGAGCGGCGCGGCGGTGGCGTGGTGGATGACGGTGACCTCGTGGAACGCCGGCACCCGCAGCCCCGGCAGCAGATCGGCGGCGGCCCGCGCCCCGGTGGCCAGGACGGCGGAGCGGCAGCTGAAGTCGCCGTGCTCCTCGGTGGTGACCAGGTTCGTCGCCACCGACCGGACCCGGACCCCGGTGCGCACGGTGCCGGGCGGCAGCGTGGCGGCGAGCAGGTCGGGCAGGGCCGCGGCACCGCCCTCGGGCACGGCGAGCCGGCCGCGGGCGAAGGTGCGCAGGGCGAGGTCGGCGACCCGGCTGGAGGTCGTGAGCTCCGGATCGCGCAGCAGCGCGGAGAGCAGGGGCCGCAGGGTCGCGCCGAGGGCCCGGGAGCGCAGGGCGGCCAGCGCCGTGCGCTCGGGGCGGGCCAGTACGCGTTCCACCGGCAGGGCGGCGAGCCGGCCCAGGTAGGCGCTGAGCCGGGCCTGGTCGAAGGATCCGCTGGCCAGCGCGCGGGCCGGGGTCAGTGCCCCGGCGCGCGCCTGCCTGCCGTCGGTGTGGACGAGCACCCCCGCCGCGAAGGGCCGCAGGACCAGGCCGGCCAGGCCGGGGGTCCGGTCGAGCTCCGTGTACGAGGTGTTGAGCAACTGCCCGATCCGGTCCAGCCGGAATCCGTCGACGTGCTCGGTGGCCATCCGTCCGCCGGGATCGTCGGCGGCCTCCAGGACGGTGACCGTGACCCCTGCCGCGATCAGGTGGTGTGCCGCCGCGAGTCCTGAGACCCCGGCTCCTACGATGACGACGTCCGCATGCTGTGCGGCGCGGTGCGAGCTGCTGAGCACGTGCCCCTCCCCGAGGTCGGCGCGGCTGTGTGGGAATCCTCCTTCCCCCAACCGGCTCCAGGGGAACCCGAGTTCGGTGGGGTATTGCGGTCGGGTCCGGTCGCACGGCGGTCGCATCCGGGTCACGGACGGTCGCACGGGGGCGGGGCGGGGGCCCGTTACCGGTCGAGGGCGGACCGGATCGCCTCGTCGATCCCGGGGTGGCGGAAGGTGAATCCGGACTCCAGCAGCCGGGCGGGCAGCACCCGCTGACTGCCCAGCACGTCCCCGGCGAACTCCCCGACCACCACGCGCAGGGCCGGTGCCGGAACGGGGAACGGCGTCGGACGGTGGAGCACGCGGCCCATCGCGGCGGTGACCTCACGGTTCGTCAGCGGCTCGGGGGCGGTCAGGTTGACGGGTCCGGACAGTTCCGGGGTGTCGACGGCGTACCGCAGGGCGGCGATCTCGTCGTGCAGCGAGATGAAGGACCAGTACTGGCGGCCGTTGCCGAACCGGCCGCCGATCCCGGCCCGGAAGATCGGGAACAGCTTGTGCCAGGCCCCGCCCCCGGCGGCGACCACCAGTCCGGTCCGGGCGAACACCGTCCGTACGCCGGCCGCCTGGGCGGGGGCGGCGGCCGCCTCCCACGCGATGCAGACCTCCGGCAGGAAGCCCCGCCCCGCCGGGGCGTACTCGTCGACGGCGTGCTCCCCGGTGTCCCCGTAGTAGCCGATGGCGCTGCCGCAGACGAACACGGCCGGCGGCGCGTCGAGCGCGGCGATCGCCCGGGCCATCGCACCGGTGCCGAGGACCCGGCTGTCCCGGATCTCCTTCTTGTACGCGGCGCTCCACCGGCGGTCCCCGACCCCGGCCCCGGCCAGGTGGACGACGGCCCCGCAGCCGGCGAGCCCGGCGGGGTCGACGTACCCGCGGGCCGGATCCCAGGCCGCCTCGTCGGGGGCGGCGGGCGCGCGGCGCACGAAGCGCACCACCTCGTGCCCGTCCGCCCGCAGGGATCGTACGAGGGCCTGCCCGATGAGCCCGTTCGCCCCGGTGATCGCGATGCGCATGCCCCCATGATGCAGTCCCGCCGCGCCCCGCGGCGGGCATGCGGCGCGGCGGGCGTGCGGCGCGGCGGGCATGCGGCGCGGCGGGCGTGCGGCGCGGCGGTCAACCCGCGGCGGTCAACCGGCGCGGCGGTCAAC
>NZ_JBHYVA010000406.1:0-7695 GCF_042750055.1 Streptomyces sp. NPDC059456 | reverse complement strand
AGGGTTCCGGGGCCCGCCGGCTCCGGGCTCCGGGGCGCTTCAGGCCCCGGTCACCGTCCGGCGTGCCCGCTCGCGAGGGCCCACTCGCGGTTCAGGGAGCCCAGCGGGATCTTGCGCTCGAACAGCGGCGTGCCGAACAGGGAGAGCTGCAGGTGCAGGTTCCCGCTCAGGTCGAAGCCGCCGTACAGCGCCCAGGAGCCGCTGAGGGAGGTCTTGCCGTCGCTGGACGCGGTCGCCTTGGCGTCGGCCTCGCCGCGCAGGTACGGGGCGAAGTCCGCGCTGACGCCGACGGCGCCGTACAGGCCGACGGACGCCTCGGCGCCGAGCGCGCCCTTGACCTTGCCGGAGGCGGTGACGGTCGCCGTGACGGGCGTGCTCTTGACGTTGGACTGGCTGACCGGCGTCCACCCCTTGCCCAGGGCGTAGCTGCCGCCGACCTTGAAGTCGCCCTTGACGTCCTGCTGGACGTCGAGGGTCACGCGGCCGTCGGCCTCCACCTGGACGTAGCAGGTCAGGTCGAGGTTGACGACGACCGGGACGGGGCCGACCTGGATGACCGGGGCGCTGTGCAGCTTCGCGAACGGGATGCGCTTGGGCGCCCCGGTGCTCGCGGCGGCGCGGCCCTGGAGCTTCCACTGCGAGGACCAGTCGCCGCTCATGCCGAGGAAGGCGCCGCGCGGGCCGGAGCCGCCGCTGCCGTCGTACGAGAACTCCACCTGCGGGGCGAGCTGGACGAAGCCGGAGACCGAGGCGCCGGCCGAGGCGGGGGCGTCCGGGGCGGTGTCGACGGCGGCGTTCACGTCGAGCCGCAGGTTGCCCAGGGGCAGCTTCGCGCTCTGGGGGCCGAACTTCACGCCTCCGGTCTTGGCCCAGGAGAAGGTGACGCCCTTCATCAGGGGCTCGACGGTGACCGAGGACGGGTCGACGGGCACCTTGCCGTCGGCCTTGTCGTCGTTCAGGACGGAGGCCAGCGTGGTGGAGGCGGTCTTGACCTCGGTGCCGCGGTCGGTCTTGCCGACGACCTCGGTGACCTTGGCGAGCAGGCCGTTGGGGGCGCCGGGCGCCGGCGCGCTGGCGATGACGTCGCCGACCGCGACGGGCTTGTCGGCGTCGGGCGACGTGCCGGTGCCCGGGGACTTGCCCGAGCCCGGGGACTTGCCCGGGTCGGTGCTCTTCCCCGGCTCCGGCTTCCGGCTCGGCGAGGAGGACGGGGCGGGCCCCTGCGGGGCCTTGGCTATGACGGCCCGTCCGGTCGCCTGGTCGTACGAGGCGACCTTCAGCGAGGACTGCTCCGGCTTGCCCTTCCCGCCGACGCGGGCGACGGCGGCCGGGGTGGGGGTGTCCTGCGGGGCCGCGGCAACGTTCAGCTGCTGGGACGTTCCGTCGCCCGTGGGCGCGAGGCTGGCGGGGGCGGCGGCGTCGGCGAGGCCGGTGTGCGGGGTCGAGGAGCAGCCGGTGGCGGTGAGCGCCAGGGTGGTCAGTCCGGGCAGCAGGAGGCGGCGGGCGAGCAAGCGCACGTGGGTGAACCTTCGGTACGTGAGGGGTGTGGGGGGTTACCGCTTGGTAACCGGAATCCGATCATGCCATGTCCATGCGGTGGCAGTCATGTCCGGATCCCGCCAACTCCCCGGCCGTTGTTGACGGTTGAAGATTCACCCACTGCGGTCACTGCGGTGGAGCTAGCGGAGCACCCCCGCCTTCGTGCCGTCCGTGAGCTTGCCCGCCAGCTCCACCTGCGCGCCCGCCGGCGCCTTCACCGCCAGCCGGTTGCCGTTCGCCGAACCGTTCACCCCGCCGCCCGACACCGACAGCGACGCGAACTGCGCACTGCCCGCCGCCAGCACGTACCACTGGCCCGCCTTGGACTTCCACAGCACGCCCGCCAGGACCCGCGGCTCCCGCGGGCCGCACGCCGGCGAGCCCTCCGCCTTCGCGGCCTGCGCCGCCAGAGGGGCGCCCGGAGTCAGGAACTGGGCCTGCACCCGGTCCTCCGTGCCCGACCAGGTCTCGGCCCGGGTGCACAGCCAGGTCGCCGTGCCGTCGCCCTCGGGCAGCGGCTGCTTCGCGTACGTCCAGGCGTTGACGCTGCGGACGCCGTGCGAGCGGACCGACGGCAGCAGGCACGCGATCCGCGACCAGTCGCCGAGCTCCGCGCCCTCCGCCACGTCGCGCTCCGTGCCCGGCGCGCCCGAGGTCAGCCGGGCCGGGGTCAGTTCGCCGAGGTCGGTGACCAGCCGGGTGGTGCCGGCCCCGGTCAGGGCCAGGGCGTTCCAGCCGGTGCAGTTGCCCGCCGGGGCGGGGCTCGCCACCGGCGGGGTGATCCCGTCCTGGTTCGGCTTGAGCGCCGCCGGTGCGTCACCGGGCTTGAGCAGGTCGCGCAGGCCCACTCCGGTGACCCACGGCGCGGTCAGGTAGCGGACGTTGCCGTCGACCCGGCTCAGCACCAGCGCGGTCGCGGTGTCCGCCGAGGCCCCGTCGGTCCGGGCGAAGTCGAGGGCGGCGACCGAGGTCCCGGTGCGCGGTTCGGCGTACCGGACCACGCGCAGGCCGTCGTAGAGCAGGACCACCACCGCCTGGTCGACGGTGCCCGCGAACAGCAGCTGCGGCGGGCCCATCGGCGGCCCGGGCGGCGTGCCGGGGGTGGCCGAGGCGACCACCGTGGAGCCGGGCCGGGCCCAGACCGCCAGCGCCCGGCGCAGCAGTTCGGCGTCGTCGGTGCGGTCGCCGCGGGCGGGCCAGGTGGAGAAGCCCGTACGGGAGGACGTGCGCCAGGCGGTGGGCGCGACCCGGACCAGCTTTCCCGGATCCAGGGCCTGCTCCGCCGCCGCGTTCTGCGCGTACGGCGGGGCCGCGGCCCCGTCCGCCCCCCAGCCCCCGCCGGGCAGCGAGAGCAGCGCCCCGCACACGGCGAGGGCGGCCCCGGCGGCCAGGGCGGCCCGCCCGAACCGGCGCCGGCGCAGCAGGTCGGTGGGCCGGGCCTGGAGCACGCACGGATCGAACTCGGGGGACGCGAACAGCGCGTCGTGGGCCGGATCCCCGGATTCCGTGACCGCGGCCCCGGGATGCGTGACCCCCGCCTCCGCGAGCACCCGCAGGACCTCCGCCTCCGGCAGCCGCTCCAGGGCGCGCAGGACGCAGGCCGCCCGGCCGGGCCCGTCGAGGGTGGCCAGCCACTGGTCCAGGGCCAGCTCCTCGGCCCCGCCGGAGCGCGGGAACAGCCGCAGCCCCCACACCTGGGGGAGCAGCGGAGGCAGCTGCGCCCGCCGGGGCAGCGCCCGGAACGTCAGCGGGATCCCGGCCTCCAGGGCGGCGCGCAGCACCCGGAGCCGGACGTACGCGTACCCCGACTCGGCGGCCGCGGTCCCGCGCTGGCCCGGCACCCCGCCCTGCACGGCGGCCGCGGCGGCTTGCGCCCCGGCGCCGCGCCGCCCGCGCGGCAGCGCCCGCTGGACCAGCGAATGCGCGGTGAGGACCCGCCGGTTGCGGCCGAGGGCGGGCGGCAGCACCAGATAGGCGAGCCGCACCAGCCGCGGGTAGTGCTCGACGATGGCCGCCTCGGCCTGCTCGACGTCGGGCGGCACGGGAGACGGGGGGCGGGTGGCGGTATCCGGCGCAGTCACGTTCAGCAGAACGAGCGAATCGTCGGATGGTCACCTGCCCCCAGGGCGCACGGTCGGGTCGAATGCCGCCGCGGGAGGGCTTCCGGCGGGCGGGATCCGGGGCGGGACCCCGGCGTCGGTCAGACCGTCAGGCGGGCGCGCAACGCCTCGACCGCGGAGTCCGGGACGCCGAGCCCCTCGCGCACGTACCTCTCCATCGAGCCGTGGCGCGCCTTCACCTCGTCGAGCGCGGCCTGCAGGTACTCGGGGAACACCCCGATCAGGCCCAGGGCGATGTCCGGGTTGCCACCGGCGACGGTGAAGCCCTCGATCATCGGCGCGAACGCCTGCTTGACCGCCGGATTGACGGAGAGGTATTCGGCCATCAGGGTGTCGTCGTCCGCGCCGAGCAGCGACAGGACGACGGTCGCGCCCCAGCCCGTACGGTCCTTGCCGGCCGTGCAGTGGAAGAGCAGCGGGCCAGCCTCCGGGTCCGCGAGCTCGCCGAGCAGGGTCCGGTACGCGGCCTGCGCGGAAGCGGTCGACACGAAGGACCGGTAGGTGTCGGCGAACAGCGCCTGCACCTTGCCGCCGCCCAGGTGCTCCTCCGCCATCGCCGGGTCGGACAGCAGGTCCTTGAGCTGCGTGGCGGCCGGGATCTTCCCGGAGCTCAGCTTGTCGGCGAGGACGTCGCGGACGAGCAGGCGGGCGCCCTCCGGTATCCGGTCCGGGTGGGCGCCGCGCTCGGCGTCGGTGCGGAAGTCGATGACCGTGCGCAGGCCCAGCGCGGCCACGACCGGATCGGCGCCGACGTCGAGCCGGTCGAGCTGGCCGGAGCGCAGGACCAGGCCCGGGCGGACGGTGCGGCCGCCGGAGAGGGGGGTGCCGCCGAGGTCGCGGAGGTTGGCGACGGTGGTGGAGGGGGTGGTCGTGGTCATCGTGGCGGCTCCAGCGGTCTGCGTACGGCGATGGCGGTGCGGACGGTGTCGACGGGTGGTGTCGGCGCTCTCGCGGTGGGCATTCACCCGATTTTCAGATGTTTCGTTCCTGATCGGTAATCGAGGACGAGCGAGAGGCCGACCCCGATCCCCAGGGCCGCGAGGTGCCCGGCGTCCGTGAAGGTCCGCTCCCGTTTCAGCACCGGCCGTACGGCGAGCGCCAGCAGCCCCACCCGGGCGGCCGCCCGTACCGGGCCGCGCGGCAGGGCCGAGGTCAGTGCGCCGAGTACGGCGTTGAAGCCGTAGCTGGCCCCCACGTCCACGGCCCGCCGGGTCGCCGGGCCGGCCGTCCGGCGCAGTGCGCCGAACACGAGGAGCGTCGCCGTGGAATGCCCGAACAGGAACACCGCGGCCGTCCACCAGGCCCCGTACGCGTACTCCGCGTACCCGAGGACCGCGACGAGCAGCAGTGCGTACGGCAGCGGCATCGGCTCCTCGACGACGAACGCGCTGCTCAGCAGCGTCTCCCAGCGGCCGGAGGCGAGGTTGTCGACGTTCGTCGAGCAGCCCCGCAGCACCCGGTCCCGCTCCGCCGCGCCCCGTCGCTCCAAGGCGTACGCGCCGAGCTGGACCCCACCCGCATACACCACGCCGAGGGCCGGAGGCGGCCAGAGCAGTGAATTCATCCGATCATGATCGGATGCGACCCTCGGACTGGCGGAACCGGGGCCCGTGCGAGCATGTTTCAGCCATGCCAGGAACCCCCGCGCCGCTGCGCGCCACACGGGCCGCGATGTTCGCGGCAGTGTGCACCGCCTTGGGCGCTGTGGGGCATTCGTACATGTCTGGCACCAACATCCCGATGATGGTCCTTCTGGGTGCTTTCGGGGTGACCGGCGGACTCGCCTGGCTCGGAGCCGGGCGCCGCCGCGGGGCCGCAGGGATCAGCGCGGCGCTGCTCGCCGTCCAGGGCGTACTGCACCTGGTCTTCTCCGCAGGCCGGGCCGGCCACACCGACGGGCCCACGCCCGTGTCCGCGTCCGTGCACCACCGGATGGCGGGCATGGACGGGGCGGCCGGCGCGGACGGCATGGCGCACCTGCACGGCGCGGCCGGTGCCGACGGGATGGCCGGCATGGCCGACACGGCCGGACACGGCGGCCTCGGCATGATCGCCGCCCACGTCCTCGCCGGTCTGTTCTGCGCCGCCTGGCTGGCATGGGGCGAGGCCGCCGTCTTCCGGCTGGCCGCCGCACTCGGCGCCGCCGCCCTGCTGGCGGCCCGGCCCCTCGCCCGCGCGGTCGCCCTGGTCCGGGCCCGGGTGGCCCCCGCGCCGGGACCGCCCGCGCCCCGGCCCTCGTACGAGCCCCCGCGCGGGCTGCGCGGTGCCGTGCCCGCCCACACCCTGGTGCGCCGCGGCCCGCCCGGCCGGCGAGACACCCGCGCCACGGCCCCCGGTCGTCCTGCCTGCGCCTGACCGGCGCACTTCCCTCATCGACGAGGGGGCGAGACCCGGGGCCCGATCCCCCATGTCTTCGCCGCCAGGCCAACCCCTAGGACACGCATGTCCCTCGAAGAGGTCCAGGACGTCCGCACCCCGGACGCCACCACCGCCACCACCGACGCCGCCGCGCCGGCCGCGACCGCTGAACCCGCCGCATCCACCGAACCCGCTGAACCCGCCGGGCCGTCGAAGCCCGGCACCTGGGCGGCCCTGCGGCCGCTGCTCCTGCGCATGCACTTCTACGCGGGGATCCTGATAGCCCCGCTGCTGTTCCTCGCCGCCGCCACCGGCCTGCTGTACGCCGGCTCCTGGCAGGCCGAGAAGATCATCTACTCCGACGAGCTGACCGTCACCGAGGTCCGCGACAGCACCCTGCCGCTCAGCGCCCAGGTCACGGCGGCCCGGGCCACCGTCCCCGAGGGCAAGGTCGTCGGCGTGTGGCCCGCGCCCGACGCCGAGGCGACCACCCGCGTGATCATGGAGGTCCCGGGGCTGGAGGAGGGCCAGACCCGCACCGTCTTCGTGGATCCGTACACCGGCCACGTCAACGGAACGCTCACCACCGCAGGCGACGCGCTGCCGCTGCGCGCCTGGCTCAGCGAGTTCCACTCCAGCCTCCAGCTGGGCGAGTTCGGCCGGAACTACAGCGAACTCGCCGCGAGCTGGCTGTGGGTCGTCGCACTGGGCGGCCTCGCCCTGTGGATCGGCCGCCGCCGCTCCCGCAAGGCCCTGCTCGTCCTGCCCGACCGCGCCGCCACCGGGCGCCGCAAGACCCTGTCCTGGCACGGAGCCGTCGGCATCTGGGCCGCCATCGGACTCGTCGCCCTCTCCGCCACCGGCCTGACCTGGTCGAAGTACGCGGGCGAGCACATCGGGAAGCTCCAGGACGGCCTCGGCGGCGCCACCCCCTCCGTGTCCGCGGCCCTCGCACCCGGCTCCGACGCCGGATCGGGTTCCGGTTCCGGTGACCACGCCGGGCACGTGATGACCCCGGGCATGGAGATGCCGGCGACGCCGCCCACCGCCGACATCGGGGTCGACAAGGCCGTGGCCGCCGCCCGCGCCGCCGGGGTCACGCACGAGCTGCGCATCACCCTGCCCGCCAAGGGCAACGGCTACGTGATCAAGGAGCAGGACAAGCAGCTGCCGGTCCACCTCGACTCCGTCTCCGTCGACCCCGCCGACGGCCGGATCATCGACGAACTGCGCTTCGCCGACTACCCCCTCCTCGCGAAGCTGACGCGCTTCGGCATCGACCTGCACATGGGGAAGACGCTCGGCCTCGTCAACCAGATCGCGCTCGCCGCGCTCGCCGTCGCGGTGATGTTCCTGGTGTTCTGGGGCTACCGGATGTGGTGGCTGCGCCGGCCCACCAAGGACCGCACCCTCTCGGCGGGCCGGGCCCAGCCGCGCGGAGCCTGGCGCAAGGTGCCGCTGACCCTGCTGCTCCCGCTCGCCGCGCTGACCGCCGTGGTCGGCTGGTTCGTCCCGCTGCTCGGCATCAGCCTGGTCGCGTTCCTGGTCGTCGACGTGCTGCTGGGCGTCGTCGCGGCCCGCCGCGCCGGGGCCGCCGCCGCCTGATCCGGACGGCCCGCGCCCGAACGCCCGGTGGGGGGGCGCGGCGCCGGGGGGGGTGAGTGGGCGCGCGCGGGCG
>NZ_JBHYVA010000405.1:4031-7728 GCF_042750055.1 Streptomyces sp. NPDC059456 | reverse complement strand
CCCCGTGGCGGGGGGCGCGTGAGTGAACATCCGGGTTACCTCACCTCGGGCTCGGGGGGGGGTGCGCCGCCCCGCGCACGGCGGCGGTGGATGGTGTCGCACCAGGGGTACGTGCGGCTGGGGCGGCAGGTGCACACCGCGACCATGAAGCGGTCGGACCGGACGACGGCACCGTCGGCCAGGGTGATCTCCACCGGACCCTCGACCACTACCGGGCCCTGCGGATCGACGAAGACGCGGCGTGCGGGGGGCGGCGCCGCGCACTCCGGGTCCGAGGCGCCGGCTGCGGCCGTGTCAGAGGTTCCGGGCACGGACTATCACCAGTTCTTCCCATTGCTCGGCTCGGGCCGTCAGACCCCGGCTCTCCAACCAGGCCCGCCGCGAGCGCAGTACAGGGCCCCACGGTATGGACGTCGTCGCCGTGACCTCCGCGGCCAGCCGAGCCTCGGCCAGCCGGTCCACGGTGTCCTCGGCCCCGCACATCGCAGAGTGCACCATGAGCAGCACGCCCCCGGGGCGCAGCAGCGCCGGGGCCGCCGAACAGATGCGGTCGATGACCCCGCGCCCGTCGGGACCGGCGTCCCAGGCTCGCTCAGGCCCGTGCAACGGCATGCGGACTTGCGGAGCGGGAACGTACGGCGGATTTGCGACGACCAGGTCGAAGCGGCGCCGGGCGGCACGCGCCGCGAAGTCGCCGTGCAGCACCCGGAGCGGAAGCCGCCTGCGCAGCGCGTTCAGGCGTGCCGTGAGCACCGCCGACCAGGAAACGTCGACCGCCGTGACCCGCGCGCCCCGGGCTGCGGCGTGCAGGGCCAGGGCACCAGTGCCCGTACCGATTTCCAGCATCTCGGTCCGGGGCCCCAGGTCCTCGTCGCCGAGTGCCGCCGCGAGGAAGCGGGTGTCGGCCTGCGGCCGGTATACGCCCGGCAGCGCGATCAGGCCGGCGGGCAACGTGCCCGCAGCAGCCAGAGCCGAACAGGACACGGCGCACCTCCTTGACCGACCGGCACACCCTCCATCACGAATTGTGGAGGCCGGGTAACCGCTGAGACTCTGCGACTGCCCCGCCCAAGGCTCATCATCCGGAATCCGGTCGACATTCTGGTCATCAGACGAAATGAGATTCGACGGCACCGCATTTCGTACCGAAGTACAAGTGGAGCGTGGTTCGTACCTGGCGCGAACACTGCCCGGGCAGTGTTTCGGGCGCAGGGACCCTACAACCCTCCTTCCGCTTCAGCGCGCATGAAGGACCGCAATGGTGGGCTGCTGGACACGGGAGTCCTACCGTGGAATCAGCAACAACTGGAGCGGCCATGCCCGTGACATCAACCTTGCATTCCCACTCCCGGTCTCCGCACGTGCCGGTATGGCCGCCGTGACCGGCTGCCGTGGGCCGGCCCCGATGCTGAGCTTCGAGCGGATACGCAGCACGATCCGCCGTACGCGGGCCGGCAGACGCTGGGGACGAGTCCGGGACGTGGAACTGTGGCAGCGCTCGCTGGGGTTCGCCGCGCTCGGGTTCCTGACGCTGGTACCGCTGCTGATCGTCGTGTCCGCTGCGAACACGGCCACCGGACAAGGGTTCGCGCAGTGGCTGGGAGACGGGCTCGGAGTCTCGCCAGCCGCCCGGGCGGAGATCGACCGACTCTTCGCCCTGCCCGGCGAGGCGTGGCGGACCACCACGGCGTTCGGCCTGGCCGTGCTCGCCGTGTTCGGCCTGTCCTTCGGCACCGTGCTGCAGAACGGCTACGAGAAGGTCTGGGATCTGCCTCCCGCACGCTGGTGGGCCCGCTGGCGGCACGTGCTGTGGCTCGGCGTGCTGATCGCCGTCCTCTACCTGTCGGCGATCACGCCACCGTGGCGCGATTCCCCTGCCCGGGGGATCGTCGCAGTGGCGATCGGCACCCTGTTCTTCTGGTGGTCGCAACGGCTGCTGCTCGGCGGGCGGGTCGGGTGGCTCGCCCTCCTTCCCGGGGCGGTGACCACCATGATCGGGCTGCTTGGACTTCGCGTTTTCTCCCGGCTCGTGTTCTCGCCGCTGATCGCATCCAACGCCGTCACATACGGCCCGTTCGGAACCGTCCTCGTCATCCAGACCTGGCTGGTCGGCATCGGCGTCGTCGTCTTCGGTGGCGCGCTCGTGGGCAGACTCATCCACGACGAACTGACGCGCAGGGCCCAACCTCCAGCCTCCGGCCTCTGAGGCGCCGGGCTTCCCGGTGCACCCCGCTCCTTCCTCTCCGCGTGGAACAGGCGGGTGAGGATGGCGGTCGTGCGTGCGGAGCCGTGTCCTGCCGGGCGCATGCGACGGCGTGGCGCCGTGTGGATCGGGGTCTGCGCGGCCGACGCGGCGGTCGGCGGAACCACCCGCCTCCGCTCTGCCGGCCTTCCCGGCCGCGCCGGCGACGGCGGCGCCGCCGGGGTGGACGCGGCGGGTGTCCGCGCCGATCCGACGGCGGCTCTCTACGGGATGGGCCTTCGGTCTTCGGCTGTGAAGCCGCGGAGCGTCCAAAGTCCGTACAGGGCCAGCAGCGGTTTGACGACCAGCCACTCGCCGGGGCGGTAGTCATCCGCACGCACGAGCCTCTGGGCAAGGTCAGGGCGCTGGCGCCGCAAGTACGCGCGGGCCTTGAGCGCGTGGGCCGGCTGAGAGGCGATCTTGATGCGGTCGACATCTTCGAGCATGGGGATCACGTTGGTGATGTTCTCCCATGTCGTCCCGCTCCGTTCTTCGAGGAGCAGGGTGCCGTCGAACTTGAGAGCCGACCTCGCATAGTCAGCCATCAACTGGGCCTCGGTTGCGCCGCCGCCGGGCGCACCGCCGCTGAGGATCACTCGGGTCGCTCCCCCACCGTCAGTGGCGATGGAGCGGATTCCGGCACGCACTCGCCAGCGGGTGATCGCATTCGCCGCGGCTTGGGGATTGCGGTATCCCAGCACGACCACCGCTTCGGCACCGCCACCGCGGCTCCCCAGGAGAGTTCGAGACCAGCGCCAGTGCAACCACTCGCCCCAGGCCAGGGTCACCGCCCCGGCCATCACCAGTCCCGTCCTCCGTCGCATGCGGCGACTCTAGGGCACCACGGCATCTTCGGGGCCGCTTCGACAGCGCTTTGCCACCTCGTCGTGACCCATCGTGGTGGAGCTCGCGCGAAGGGCCCGAGCCGCGTGATGGCGGGGGGTGCCACCACGCGGTTCGGGCCCGCTCGGGAACCCGCGCCGCTCACCGCCGCGAACTCCCATGACCACGCTTATGGCCCCTCTCCCCCGGTCCAAACGGTGGAAGCGCACTTTTTCTCGGATCGAGGCAGCGGTCCCGCACGAGAGCGTCGGATCGCGCACGTTTGCCGTCCGCGATCCGGGTCAGACGCGCAGGGCAAGCAGTTCCCCGCACCCCAGGGAGTGATCAGCTGTGTCGAAGGACGAGAAGGGCCGGGCCAAGACCGAGCAGGCCAAGGGCAAGCTCAAGGAAACGGCCGGCCGCCTGGTGGGCAACGAGCGGCTGACTTCCGAGGGCCGCGCCGAAGCGGCGAAGGGCGATGCCCGGCAGGCCAAGGAGAAGATGAAGGACATGTTCAAGCGGTGACCCGTCGGCTCCACAGAGCAGCGCCCCCGGGGCCCCCCCCCGAAGGTTTTTGGGTCGCCCGCCCGCACAGCCCCAGCCGAAACCGCCGGGGGGGGCGGCGGGGGGCGC
>NZ_JBHYVA010000405.1:0-4021 GCF_042750055.1 Streptomyces sp. NPDC059456 | reverse complement strand
GGGCGGACGCGTCAGTTGTGTAACAGATACTGTGTTCACGGGGTGACCGGGCGTCCCACCAGAGCCGCGCCGCGGTCCCGACCCCGTTCCGTTTTCGGGCCCGCGGCACGTCATGCCGCTTCCGATCCGGCCGGTGAGCGGCAGGAGGTCCGCCGTGGTCATCTGCCCGAGCAGGGCGAACGGCTCGTCGGAGCCTGTCCCCCGTGGATGACGGCGTCGACGACCTGACCCGGGGGACCGTTCCCGCCCCGGCCGCATGCGGCCCCGTCCACGGCACCGGGCCGGGTGAGTGCCCAGTCGACCTCGAAGGTGACGAAGTCCCACTGGAAGCGTTCCGGATCCCGCACGAGGCGGGACTGGAGGTGTTCCTCGCCGACGACGGACGCGACGCGCTCCCCGCAGCGCAGCACGCCGCCCGGCACTGCAGGCGGCCTCGGGCGCCAGGTCGGCGTGCAGGGCGTTCCCGGCGAGCAGGAGCCGCCCGCCTTGCCCGGCGAACTCCTCCTCGCCGAGGCTGCGCACCGGCAGCGGGAGGGGTCCACGCCCGTCGACATACCGCCCTGACCTGTCGCTCTCGGGATGCACGCACGGGGACAAGCGCCTCCACCCCTGGTCCTGTCATCGTCCCGCCGTTCACACGTGTTGGTCGCGCCGACTCCTGAGCGATGGGCGCCGTGGCGGTGTCCACGTGATGACCGCCGAGTGCCGGGTGGAACCCCCGAGGCAGCGGTGGCGCATCGGCCCGTCCGCTGTTTGCCTGAAGAGGCGACCCCCAACCCGACCCGAGGAGTGATCATGAGCGGCGACAGCCAGCCGAGCAAGCGGGCCCAGCAGATGCGAGACAGGGCTCAAGAGCTGGAACAGGCGGCACAGCACGCCACCGACCCGGCGGAGCGCCAGCGGCTGAAGGACAGAGCCATGCGCCTCCGGGAGAAGACCGAGCAGGAGAGCAGGGGCAGCGGAACCATGGACCCCATGTAGAGCACCACCACGCGTCGTCTGCTCCTGCCGACATCGACGTGCTGGCCGCGTCAGACCGCAGCGGTGGCGTTCGAGATCGCTCACCACGTCGGCCAGGCGTCCCCGCCGCAGATGCGCGGCCCGCTGACGTGCGGCTCCGCCGCCGGGGCGCCGGACCCGTCGGGGAGGTCGGGTGGCGGGCGCCCGTCGCCGCAGGGTGCCGGTTTTCACCAGGTGGTCTGCGAGGCGCTCGTAGCCGATTTCGTCGAGGAGGGGCACGGGCCCGGCCCCGGGCCGTCTCGCGTGCTCCACGGATCTGGTGCTCGCCCCCCCCGCTGTCCCGTGCGAGGGAGAAGGGCGAGTTGGCGGCGAGGGCCTGAAGAAGTATCGGCAGCCAGGGACGCATGTGGTTGGACAGTGCGAGGGCTTGACCGCCCCGGTCACCCCGGCGTGGACGTGACAACCGCACACCATCGCGTCGTACGAACCGACCAGCGAGGGCCAACGGGCGCCCAGCCGCCCGCATCGTCTCCCGGGGTCACCGTCGGCGGACTCCCCGGCGGGAGCACGGGAGTGCCGGTGGCCACCAGGAGGCGTCCCTCGTCGGCCGCCACCTCGCCCATCACCCTGCGCAGCAGGCCCAGTTCGGACCTCAGCTCCGCCGGATCCGCCGTGGGACGGGTGCACGCCTCGACCTGCGCGCCGAGAAACTCCGCCTGGATCTGCTCGCCCAGGACCGCGGTCGCGGTCTTCACCATGCGCGGACCACGGGCCACGGGCAGCCCCGTTCACCGGTCCACGAGCAGGTACTCCTGCTCCTCCGCTCCCGCCGTCATACCGTGCCTGCCCTGCGGCAGAGTTGGCCGGGAACGATCCACACCGCGGAACGGGCCGTTGACCACGGAAGACATGGAAGACGCGGAGCAGTCTTTCGTCGGCGGCAGGCAGTCCGGTGTGGGAAACTTCCTCTGCACCTGTCGGTCTTGTCACCGTACGACCGGCGGACCAGGCCCGTGCCGTTCTACGATGCCGTTGAGGACTTCGGGACGGCAGGACCGGAGGGCAGATGTCGGAGCAGGTGCGGAGATCCGGATCGGACCCGGACGGTGCCCGTCGGCGCGCCTTGAGGCTGGCCGGTCTGTCGTCAGCTTCCGATTCAGGGATGGACCGGTTCGCACGCCTGGTGTCCCGGCTGCTTCGCGTGCCAGTGGCCTTCGTTTCGCTGGTCGAGGAGGACCGGCAGATCCTGCCAGGCATGTACGGTCTGCCCCAGCCCTGGGCGGCCTCTCGCGCCCTTCCGCCGTCGCATGCGCTCTGCAGGAGCGTGGTGGCCTCCGGGCGGGCCCTGATCGTGCCCGACGCCCGCACCGACGAGGGGCTCCGTGACAGCCCCGGCGTCGTGGATCTCGGAGTCGTCGCATATGCCGCAATGCCGCTGGCCGACGGCGACGGGCTCGTCCTGGGCACCTTGTGCGCCGTCGATCACGAGCCGCGAGCGTGGGGTGACGGCGAGCTGTCCGACCTGGAGGATCTGGCGGCTGCCTGCTCGGCCGAGCTGTGCCTGCGCATCCTGTCGGCACAGAGCCGGTCCGCACAGAAGGTACTGGAGACCGCGAGAGCCGCCGCCGAGCGTGCCCGGACCGACGCGCAGCGGCTGGAGCGCGAGGCCCAGGTCGGATTGGACCATGCCGAGCTGCTGCTGCGGTCGTCGGAGGAGCTGGCCCAGACCTCCGGGCTGGAGGACGTCCGACGACGGGTGCGAGACCTGTTCGTCGGCGCCGGGAAGCCTTCGTACGTCGGCCTGCTCGTCGCCGACAAGGACGAGCTGCACCGCGTTCCCGACCCCGACATCGATCACACGGTGGAACGGGAGGTCCTCACGCTGCCGGTGGACGCGGCCTTCCCCAGTACCCGGGCCATGCGGGAACGGCGCGCGGTCTTCGTACCGGACCGCGAGACACTCGTCGCCGACTACAGCCCCGAGGCAGTCGGCTTCTGCGACCGCATGGGCTTCACCACCGTGCTGTGCCTGCCGCTCTGGGGCAGCCGCGCCCTGCTCGGGGTCCTCGCGGTCTGCTGGGCCAAGCGGCACGAGGTGGGCGTCACCGAGCGGGCCACGCTCACCGCCGCGTCCGGCTACATCGCGCAGGCGGTGGAGCGCGCCCTGTATCTGGACGACCGGATCTCCGTGGCCCGGCAACTCCAGGAGGCCATGCTCACCGATCTCCCCCTGGCCAGCCACGTCGACATCAGCGCCCTGTACCAACCGGCCGCGGTCGGCGACATGATCGGCGGGGACTGGTACGACGCCTACCACCTTCCGCATGCTTCGCCTGGCGGCGAGCCCGGAGCACTCATGATCACGGTGGGTGACATCACCGGCCACGACACGCACGCCGCCACGATCATGGGCCAGGTCCGCAGCATGCTGAGGCAGGCCACCCTCGACCATCCCCCGTACAGTCCCGCCACTGCGCTGACCGCTCTTGATGCCGCGTGCTCGGTGCTGCCCGTCGAAGCCAGCGGCACCCTGGTCCACGCGCGCCTCGACCCGGCCGGCGACAGTCACGGCTGGACGCTGACCTGGTCCAACGCCGGCCACCCCCCACCGCTGCTCCGTACGCCCGACGGGCGAGTTGCCACCCTGGCGGAGCACGACATCCTCCTCCACCCGGACCTCGGGCCGTACCTCCGCACCGAGGCCCGGCGCCACCTCCCTTCGGGCTCCACGCTGTTGCTCTACACCGACGGGCTCATCGAGCGCCGCGGCCACGACATCGATGCGTCCACGGCACAACTCGTCGCTCTGCTCGCTCGCCACGGTGACCGTCCGCTGGCCGAACTGCTCCGTCGGATCAGCGGCAGGCCGGCGAACCCGGCACCCGAAGACGACGTCGTCGTGCTGGCCCTGCGCGTTCCCTGACGGCACTCCCGGTGGTGCGGCGGACGCCGACAGCTGACCGGCCCCTAGCGCGTGTCTCTTTGATCGGTTGGTCAGTTGATCGGATGTGTCCGTCCGATTAGTGATCACCGATGCGATGTGGGACCGGATCGAGCCGCT
>NZ_JBHYVA010000404.1:2019-7733 GCF_042750055.1 Streptomyces sp. NPDC059456 | reverse complement strand
GGGGTGCCCGGTGCGCCCGGGACGCCCGGCTCCGGCACGGGCCCGTACGACCACCACGTGCACACGGTGGCGCCCGCGAGCGACGTCGACGACGGGACGAAGGGGCTCGCGGTGCTCTTCTGCGACCTCGACGGATTCAAGTCGATCAACGACCGGTTCGGGCACCACACGGGTGACGCGGTCCTGATCGAGGTGGCCCGGCGGCTGACGACGGGCGTCAGGGACGGTGACACCGTCGCTCGGCTGGGTGGTGACGAATTCGTCGTCCTCGCGGACGGGCTGGGCGCCGCCGACGCCGCCGACCTGGCCGTGCGGCTGCGCAACGCGATCATTCCGCCGATCCGGGTGGACGGCCGCGCGGTGCGCGTGGGCGCGAGTTTCGGCATCGGCTGGGCCAGCTGCGGCATGTCCGCGGACGAGGTGCTGCGCTCGGCCGACCAGCGGATGTACATCGAGAAAAGGTCCCGCTCCAAGGCGCACCGCCGGGCCGGCTGAGGCGATCGGCCACCCGTGGGTGCACGTGTTCGGGGTAGGCTCCCGTGGGTCGAAAGGAGTGACCTGCGATGACGACGCCCGCGAACCACGGCCCGAACAGCGGGGCGAACCAGCCCGAGGACGACGATCCGTTCGGCTATCTCTACGCGGACGGCCAGGCCGCCGGAGCCACCCCGCCCACGCAGGGCGGTGGATACGGCTACCCCGGCCCGACGGTCGGTGGGCAGCCCGGCGCGCAGCCCGGTGTCCCCCGCACCTCGTACAACCAGGTGCGCACCGTGGGGGAGCGGACGTACGGCGGCCAGCGCGGCCAGGTTCCGGCGCAGCCGCAGCCGCCGGCCTACCAGGCCCAGTACCAGGCCCCGGAAGCCCTCCAGGCGGGCGGCTACGGGGTTCCGCCGCAGCAGGGGCAGACCACCACGACGATCCCCGCTCCGGGCGGTCACGGCGGAAGCGGTGGTTCCAGCCGCAAGGGCATGCTCATCGCGGCGGTCGCGGTGGTCGCCGCGGTCGTGATCGGCATCGGTGCGGCCCTGGCCTTCGGCGACAAGGACAAGGACAAGGACACCGGCGGCACGGCGGGCGGGCAGCCCTCCGCGCAGCCGCAGAACTCGCAGTCCGCGCAGCCGAGCACCTCGGCGTCCGCGGACGCGCCGCTGCCCAAGGCGGACGCCTCGGGCGCGGGCATGTCCCTGACCGGCGGCGCGCACCTGGAAGGCACGGTGGCCGGTGCCAAGAGCACCGGCGGCCAGTACGTGGGCGGTCTGAACGCTCCCGGTGCCGCTGCGACTTGGACCGTGGACGTGGCCAAGGCGGGCCAGTACAAGCTGAAGATGGTCTACGGGGTGCCGGGCAAGGACGCCAGCACCACGCTGACCGTCAACGGCGAGGCGCAGTCCCGGCCGATCAACATGAAGAACTTCAGCCAGGCCAAGCCGGGCGAGTGGGACAAGGGCTGGACCAACACCTGGTCGCTCGTGACGCTCAAGCAGGGCACGAACACGATCAAGATCTCGTGCGAGGCCGGCAACCAGTGCGAGGTCAACCTCGACCAGCTCTGGCTCGAGAAGGGCTGAGCGCGGCGGCTCAACGCTCCGTCAGTGTCACCGACCCCCGTACCTGTTCGTAGGTGCGGGGGTCGAACTCTCCCGCCGTCGGGGCGTGCACGGTGGCGGCGGAAAGGGCCACCGCGCGGGTCAGCCGCTCGGGCCAGTCCAGGCCCTCCGTGAGGGCCGACAGGAGTCCCGCGACGGCGGAGTCACCGGCTCCGGTCGGGTTGCCCGTCAGGGCGCGCGGTGGGGCCGCCTGCCAGGTGCCCTGGGCGGTGGCCGCCAGCAGCCCGCCGGGGCCGAGCGAGGTCACCACGGCGTGCGCGCCGCGGCGGCGGGCGTCGCGGGTGGCCTGGAGCGGCTCGCGGGAGCCGGTCAGCTCGGCGAGCTCGGCGGCGTTCGGCTTGATCATCTCGGGGCGGGCGGCGACCCCGCGGCGCAGGGCCTCCCCGCTGGTGTCCAGGAGGACGGGCACGCCGGTCGCGCGGGCCGACCGTACGAGGGTGGCGTACGCGCCGACGGGCACGCCGGGCGGGAGGCTGCCGCAGAGGGCGACCGCGGCGGCGCCGGTCAGCAGGGCCTCGTAGCGGGCGAGGAAGGCGGTCCATTCCGCGGAACCGATCTGCGGGCCGGGCTCGTTGAACTGCGTGGTGTCGCCGGAGGCCCGGTCGACGACGGCCAGGGTGCGCCGGGTGGGTCCCGCGCAGGGCACCAGAGCGTCCGTCACCCGCGGTGACCCGGCGAGCAGTTCGCGGACGGCGGCGCCCGTGCGGCCGCCCGCGAAGCCGGTCGCGGTGACGTCGTGGCCGAGGGCGGCCAGCACCCGGGCGACGTTGAGGCCCTTGCCGCCGGCCCGCTCGGTCACGGTGGTGACCCGGTGCGAGGCGTGCGGAATCAGCTTCGGTACATGGTGGGTGACGTCGAGTGCGGTGTTGAGCGTCACGGTGAGGATCATGGCAGGTCCCGGTCTCGGTGTGTGCCGGGATCATGCCAAACAGGAGTGCGGGCGGCCCAGTCCCGGGGCGGCCCGCTTGCCCGCGCTGCCCGCTCAGACCAGCGGGTCGACGATCCATTCCCCGCGCCGCATGACGCCCTTGACGTCGAACTCGGCGTCCAGGACGACCAGGTCGGCGTACTTGCCGGGCTCCAGCGAGCCGACCTCGTCGTACAGGCCGATCAGCTTGGCGGGGTTGGCGGAGATCGCCTGGACCACGGATTCGACGGGCAGCTTGTCCAGGGTCACCGACCGCTTGAAGGCGGTGTCCAGGGTCAGCGTCGAGCCGGCGATGGAGCCGCCCTCGACCAGGCGGGCCACGCCCTCCTTGACCTCGACCTCCAGCGGTCCCAGGTGGTAGATCCCGTCGCCGAAGCCGGCCGCGTCCATCGCGTCGGTGATCAGCGCGACGCGGTGCGCGCCCGCGTGGTGGAAGGCCAGTTCCAGCATGGCCGGGTGCAGGTGCGTGCCGTCGTTGATGAGCTCGACGGTGACCCGCTCGTCCTCCAGCAGTGCGGCGATCGGGCCGGGGGCGCGGTGTTCCATGGCGGGCATCGCGTTGTACAGGTGGGTGGCCACGGTCGCGCCCGCGTCGATGGCCTGGCGCGTCTGGTCGTACGTGGAGTCGGTGTGGCCGATCGCGGCGATGACCCCGTGTTCGGCCAGCAGCCGTACGGAGTCCAGGCCGCCCGGGAGTTCGGTGGCCAGGGTGACCATGCGGGCGGCGCCGTGCGCGGCGTCGATCAGCTTGCGGACCTCGGCCGGGTCGGGGTCGCGCAGCAGTTCCTCCTTGTGCGCGCCCTTGCGGCAGGGGTTGATGAACGGGCCCTCGAAGTGGATGCCCGCGATCTCGCCCTGCTGGGTCAGTTCGGCGAGCAGCCCGGCGCGGCGGGCCAGTTCGTCCAGGTCGCCGGTGACGGTGGAGGCGACGAGGGTGGTGGTGCCGTGCTCGCGGTGGGTGCGTACGCCCTTGAGGACCTCCTCGGCGGTGCCGGAGGTGAAGGAGGCGCCGCCCCCGCCGTGGTTGTGCATGTCCACGAAGCCGGGGACGAGCCAGTGCCCGGACAGGTCGACGGTGCGAGCGCCCTCGCCGGCGCTGCCGGCGATGCGGTCACCGTCGACGATGACGCGGCCGCCCGCCACGGTCCCGGTGGGCAGGACCACCCTGGCGCCGGAGAGGACGGTGCTGTGTGCGCTTCCGGACATCAGGCAGGTACCTCCGTGGCGAGTAGGTCCCAGGCGAGCAGCCCTGCGCCCAGGCATCCGGCGGTGTCCCCGAGGGCCGCCGGCACGATGTCGGGCAGCCGCTGGAACGTGACGCGTTCCTCGACGGCCTTCCGTAGTGGTGTGAACAAGGTTTCCCCCGCCTCGGCGAGGCCGCCACCGATGATCAGCGTGCGCGGGTCCAGCAGGGTGATCGCGGTGACCAGGCCGTCGGCGAGGGCGCCGACCGCGGCGAGCCACACCGCGCGGGCGCGCCCGTCACCGGATTCGACGGCCTTGGCGCAGTCCGCGGCGTCCGCGTCGGGGTCGCCGGAGGCGCTCGCCCAGGCGCGGCTGACGGCGGACGCGGAGGCGAGGGTCTCCAGGCAGCCGTACTGGCCGCAGCCGCAGGCGGGGCCGCCGGGGCGGACCACGATGTGGCCGATCTCGCCCGCGTAGCCGTGGGCGCCGGCCTCGATGCGGCCGGCGATGCCGATGGCGCCGGCGATGCCGGTGCCCAGCGGGACGAACAGGAACCGGTCGGCGCCGCGGCCGGCGCCGATGCGGCCTTCGGCGAGTCCGCCCGTGCGCACGTCGTGGCCGAGGGCCACCGGGATGCCGTGGAGGCGTCTGCTGAGCAGGGCGCGCATCGGTACGTCGCGCCAGCCCAGGTTGGCCGCGTAGACGGCGATCCCGTTCTCGGCGTCGACGATGCCGGGGACGGCGACGCCGGCCGCGCAGGCGGGCGCGCCGAAGCGTTCGCGGCCGAGTTCGCAGAGCTCGGCGGCGAACTCCAGGATCGTCTCGACGACGGCGTCGGGGCCCCGTTCGCGGCCGGTGGCGCGGCGCGCTTCGTGGAGCAGGGTGCCCTCGTCGGCGATGAGGGCGGCCTTCATCCCGGTGCCGCCCACATCGAGGGCGATGACGTGTTTCACGGGTTTCACAGGTGACAGTCTCGCGTGTTCGGCGGGGAAAGGTCTAGTCCATTGGAGGGGATTGTTGAGCTGCCATACAAATTCGGGACCACGGTTCTGCCACTGCCCGGACACGGTGCGTTCCCGGATGTGGACGAGGCGCCAAAGTGGTGTAGACCTTACGTGGATCGTACGTACAACAAGGGGTGGATCGAGAACTGTGAAGGGCCGTTACCTGAGCCTGGCCGCGACCGGAGCCGCGCTGAGCCTGACCGCCGCGGCACTGACCGGCTGCGGAGCCGTGGGGAGCCTCACCGGGGACAACGAGGTGACCCTGCGGGTCGTGGCGGCCGATTACGGGGACAATCCGCAGAACTCCTCCTCGGGGTACTGGAAGGACCTGGCCGCCGGCTTTGAGAAGGACCACCCCGGCGTCAAGGTCGAGGTCAGCGTCTACTCCTGGTCCGAGGTCGACGCCAAGGTCGCGGCCATGGTCAAGGCCGGCAAGGCCCCCGACATCGCGCAGATCGGCGCCTACGCCGACTACGCGGAGGCCGGCAAGCTCTACACCGCCGACGAGCTGCTCTCCGTCACCACCGAAGCCGACTTCCTGGCGCCGCTCGCCGACGCCGGCAAGGTCAAGCGCGTCCAGTACGGCATGCCGTTCGTGGCCAGCACCCGCCTGCTCTTCTACAACGAGAAGCTGCTCACGGACGCCGGGGTCATCGCCAAGGACGCCAAGGCCGGCTGGCAGCCCAAGAGCTGGGCCGACCTGGAGGCCGCCGCGAAGAAGCTCAAGGCGGCGGGCGTGGCGACCCCCTTCGCGCTGCCGCTGGGCCGCGAGGAGGCGCAGGCCGAGACGATGATGTGGATGCTCGCGGGCGGCGGTGGCTACACCGACAACGAAGAGGCCTACGCGATCGACTCCCCGGAGAACGTCAAGACCTTCGAGTTCCTGCGCGACAAGCTGGTCGGCCAGGGGCTGACCGGCCCCTCGGAGCCGGGCGACACCCGCCCGCACCGCCCCCGGGGAGCCCTATCCCCCCCGCTCGCGCGGGA
>NZ_JBHYVA010000404.1:0-2009 GCF_042750055.1 Streptomyces sp. NPDC059456 | reverse complement strand
TAGCGACACCCGGGACAACGTAAACACATTCGTGTTCCGGCGCCAAACGGGGGTCGCCCGGGGGCTGCCCGGCCCCTCGGAGCCGTCGAAGACGGACCGGCAGGCCGCCTTCGACGCCTTCACGCGCGGCGAGGTCGGCATGCTCAACGGCCACCCCACGCTGCTGAAGCAGGCGGCGGCCAAGGGCGTGAAGTTCGGCATGGTGGCCCTGCCGGGCGAGGACGGGGCCGACCACCCCGCGATGGGCGTCGCGGACTGGGTGATGGCCTTCAAGAACGGCCACCGCAAGGAGTCCGGCAAGTTCCTCGACTACCTGTACCAGGCGAAGAACCAGACGGCCTTCACCAACAAGTACGACCTGCTGCCGGTCACGACCAGCGGCTACCGGGCCATGGACTCCAGCACCGGCGGCGCGGCGATCCAGCTCAAGACGTTCCTGCAGGCCCTGCCGAACGCCCGCCTCTACCCGGTCGGCAAGAAGTCCTGGGCCGGGGTGAGCGAGGACGTCAAGAAGAACATCGGCAAGACCGTGCAGCCGGGCGGACAGCCGGCGAAGGTCCTGGAGGACATCGCCGAGTCGGCCCGCAAGGCCGACGCCCACTGACCGGCCCGCTGTCGGAGGGCGGCGTTAATCTGGCGGTATGACGGACGACGAGGGGCTGACGGCCACCGAGGCCGCGGTCCTCGCGTACGAGGGACGCACCTGGCCCGGGCCCGGCGCCAAGGAGCGGGCGATACGGGAAGGGCTGGGGATGACCCCGGTCCGCTACTACCAGCTGCTCAACGTGCTGATGGACGATCCGCGGGCCCTGGCCCACGCACCCGGCACCGTCAACCGGCTGCGCCGCATCCGCGAAGCCCAGCGGGCCCGGCGCTGACGGCCGCCGCACCCCCGGCCGGGGCGCCGGGCCCCCGAGCGGCCCCGGCGGGGGCCGCACGGCGCGGGCCCGCGGACCGGCCCGGCGGGGCCCTTCACGGCGCGGGCGGGGCTGCGCGCGCCGTAGCCGTGGCCCGGCGCGCCCGTTAGGGTCGTCCCCATGGGGAGCCATCCGCACAGCATGCCGATGCCCGTCACCGCCGCCGGACGCGAGGGACTCGAAGCCCTCCTCCGCGCACCGCGCCGTTCCGTGGTCGCGCTCGACTTCGACGGCACCCTCGCCGACATCGTCCCGGACCCCGACCAGGCACGGGCCCACCCCGGAGCCGTCGGGGCCCTGTCCGCCCTGGCCCCGGAGGTCGCCTCCGTGGCCGTGATCACCGGTCGCCCCGCGGGGGTCGCGGTCCGCTACGGGGGCTTCGCCGGCGCCGCCGGACTGGAGCACCTGGTCGTCCTCGGCCACTACGGGGCCGAACGCTGGGACGCGGTGACCGGCATCGTCCACGCCCCGGCCGAGCACCCCGGGGTCGCCGCCGTACGGGCGGAACTGCCCGGCTTCCTGGACTCCATCGGAGCCTGGCGCGGCACCTGGATCGAGGAGAAGGGCCGGGCCCTGGCCGTCCACACCCGGCGGGCCGCCGACCCGGACGCCGCCTTCGCCGCCCTGCGCGAACCCCTGGCCGAGCTGGCGGCGCGCCACGGACTGATGGTGGAGCCGGGGCGGGCGGTCCTGGAGCTGCGGCCGCCGGGGATGGACAAGGGCGTGGCCCTGACCGAGTACCTGGCGGAGACGGGCGCCGAAGCGGTCCTGTACGCGGGGGACGACCTGGGCGACCTCGCGGCGTACGCGGCGGTGGAGAAGCTGCGGACGGACGGCATGCCGGGGCTGCTGGTGGCCAGCGGATCGGCCGAGGTCCCCGAACTCGCCACCCGCGCCGACCTGGTCCTGAACGGTCCCTCCGAGGTGGTCGCCTTCCTGTCCGCCCTGGCCGGGGCGATCCGCGCCTGACGGAGCGGGCGCGGCGCCGCCGCGGGGGCGCCGCCCTCGCGACGCGCCCGCGCCCTCCCCCGGCAACCGCTCGGGGGACCCCCGGCGCCTCACGCGCCGGCGCGGGCCCTCATGCACCCGTAC
>NZ_JBHYVA010000403.1:0-7757 GCF_042750055.1 Streptomyces sp. NPDC059456 | reverse complement strand
CGTCATGGAGTGGCCCATGACGTCGCCGACGACGAGCGCGACGCGGCTGCCGGGCAGCGGTATCGCGTCGTACCAGTCACCGCCGACCCGGGCCGCCTCGGCGGCGGGCAGGTAGCGCGAGGCGAGGCGGACCCCGGTGGGCTGGGGGAGGCTGTCGGGCAGCATCGTGCGCTGGAGCTCGTCGGCGATGTACGCCTCGCGGCCGTACAGGACCGCCTTGTCGATGCCCAGCGCAGTCTGATTGACCAACTGGGCGGCGACGAGCAAATCGTCCTCCTCGAATGCGTGCCGGTCCAGGGTACGGAGGAACACCGCCGCGCCAATCACCCGCCGACGTCCCCGCAGCGGGGCCAGAATGGCCCGCCGGCCGCACGGGAAAAGGGTCTCGCGGCCGAGCATTGCCTCAAGTGCGCTCAAGTGCGCTCTGTTCATGTGGAGACGCCCCGAAGACGAGCCCGACGTTCCGCAGTGCGTCAGCCAACGGTGCCGTCGGACGCACTTCGACCAGCTCCGAGCAGCCCTCGCCGAGAAGATGCCTCGGCAGGTCTGCGCCACGGCTTGGCATGGATCGCCCGTTGGCGTGATCAGCCTCCGCGGATCGGCAGGTCGTGCATATCGCTCTTCGGACAGCTCCTCCGGCCGCGCCTCCGGGGACACGTGTAGTGAGACTCCGCAGCATCCCAGAGAATCCACGCGGGCCAGGAGGGAGCTTGTATTCGTCTACTCGGCTCAAGGCTTTGCAGACTGCCAGAACGACCTGGAGAGAACCCTCTGGTGATGCTTCGAGCGTTCTTTACGCAGCGCGTCGGTGAAGCTCCGGCCCAGCCGTGTGGTGGCTGCCGAGATCAGCGCAGTGGCTTCGCCGGGGAGTCCGGCCGCCTCCAGCGCCAGTACGAGCCCAACCTGGTATGGCATGGATCTGGCCTGCGCGATCACCTCCATGATGTGGTGGCCGATCACGGCGGGCTCCGGGCCCGCAGCACTACCTATCCGTTCCAACTGCCTTAGGAGGAGCACAATCTCTTCCGCAACCCGGTGTACCAGGACCTGCAGCAGCAAGGTCAACTCCTCCTGCAGGCCTGCGGCTCCGAGGCCGAGCAGGAGTGGTGCCATTTGCACAGGCGAGCCACTCTGTGCTTGCTGTAAGAGGAAGGCACTGTCCATGAACGCAGACCGGGCCTGGCGCAGGTAGATCAAGAACCAGGCGACGTGGCCGGTGGGCCGACCACGCACGATGCAGCCGAAGACGGTCTGTGCATGGTCAGTCAGCCCGTTCACCTCCAGACCAGCGACCACCGCAGCGGCTTCCTTGTGGCCGGCGGTCCGCGCAGCGCTCTCCAGCAGGGCCTCGGCCCGGGCCTGGCCCGACCACCCGGCATGGATGCGGGAGTTCCTCACGGTGCTGGCCGACAAGGCGCCGGCGACCTGACCCAGGCGCGGCAAGGCGGCGTGTTCCCCTCCTGCCGCGCCCGGGGCGTGGCGTCGTCAGCTGCTCGCGGAGGTGACCTGCGGGGCGGGCTCGTGCTTGAAGTTGGCCTGGCCGAAGTTCTTCCTCACGGCCGCGTCCCAGGAGCCGTCCTGGACCATCTTCTTGAGGGCGGCATTGATCTTGGCGTGCAGATCCTGGTTGCCCTTCTTGATGCCGATGCCGTAGCTCTCGCTGCTCAGACTCAGCCCCACGAGGCGGAACTTGCCCGTGTTGCCCTTCTGAGCGGCGTACCCTGCCAGGATCGCGTTGTCCGTGGTCATGGCGTCGACCAGGCCATCCTGGAGGGCGATCACGCACTCCGAGTAGCCGTCGAGCTCGAGCAGGCTGGCCTTCGGCGCCAGGTTCTGCTTGATGTTCTGCGCCGAGGTGGAGCCGGCGGTGGAGCAGAGCTTCTTGTTGTTGAGGTCCTCGGCCTTGGTGATCGTGGCGTCGCCGGCGCGGACGAGCAGGTCCTGGTGGGCCGTGAAGTACGGGCCCGCGAAGTCGACCTTCTCCCGGCGCTTGTCGTTGATCGAGTAGGTCGCGGCGACGAACTTGACCTCGTTGTACTGGAGCAGCAGCTCGCGTTCGGCGCTGTCGACCCGCTTGAACTCGATCTGCTCCGGCTTGTAGCCGAGCTCCTTGGCGATGTACCTGGAGACGTCCACGTCGAAGCCGGAGAAGGTGCCCCCCGCCTCGCGCAGGCCGACACCGGGCTGGTCGAAGGAGATGCCTATGGAGAGGGTCCCCTTGGGTCCTTCGTCGCCGCCGCAGCCGGTGGCGGTCAGGGCGAGGCCGATCACAGCGGCCATCGCACCAGCCTTGGGGACCTTCATGTTGCAACTCTTTCCTCGGGGACGCGGGACGCGCAGCGGGATCGCCGGTGCGCGTGGAACCGCGGGGTACGTAGAAGCGTCAAGACGCGTGTACAAGGAAGCTAAGAATGCTGCCGCCGCGGTGTCACTGGATCTTGGCAAAACTTGAGGTAACGATCCGGCTCGACCGGCCTTCCCCGTGGCAAGCGCGTACCGACGACTCCGCGCCCACAGCCGGCACCCGTCGGGCACGTCGACCACCCCGGAGGGCCCGCCCGCGACCAGGTACCAGCGGCCCGCCTTCAGCACGAGCCCCTACGGCTCCACCCGGCGCTCGATCTCCTCCGGCGCCCGCCAGCGCCGGTACCGCAGCACCATTGCCCGCGCTCCCACACCGCGGCGGCGACCGGGGCCCGATAGGGCGTGCGGTCGGCGTCGCTGTACCAGCCGGGTGCGTCGAGCAGAAAGCGTTTACGGATACGTTCGGCGTGCTCGCGCAGCTCCGCCGGAAGCGCTGCACGCAACTTGAGTTGCGCGGTGGCGAGCGCCTCCCCGAGTCCCAGGTCGGCGGCGGCGCCGGGGAGCGCGGCGCGGAAAGCGGCCTGCGCCTCGTCCGCGGTGAGTCCGGTGAGCCGGGTCCGGTAACCGTCGACCAGTCGGTAGCCGCCCGCGTGTCCGGCGGCGCCGTACAGCGGGATGCCAGCGGCGCCGAGCGCCTCGACGTCCCGGTAGACCGCACGGACGAGACCTCCAGTTCCTCGGCCAGTTCCCGGGCGGTCATCCGGCCCCGGTTCTGGAGCAGGAGGAGCAGCGTGACCAGCCGGCTCGCGCGCATGCCGCCCAGTATCCCGTCAGGGGACCGTCCCTAACCTGCGACGCATGAACGACTTCGACTTCCTGCACGGCTCCTGGGACGTGGCCAATCGCCGTCTCACCGCACCGCTGGCACCGGGCACCGGAACCTGGGTGGAGTTTCACGGCCATGCCGTGATCCGGCCGCTGTTCGGGGGCGCCAGCAACATCGACGAGATCACCTTCCCACCCTCGGCCGCCAGGGAGTGACCCTGCGGCTGCTCGACCGCCAGACGGGACGCTGGTCGACCCACTGGTCCGACAGCCGGACGGGCCGACTGGACCCGCCCGTGATCGGTGGCTTCACCGGGGAACGCGGCGACTTCTACGGTGACACCACCCACGACGGTCGCCCGATCCGGGTGCACTTCACCTGGTACCGCCTCGGTCCGGACCACGCCCGCTGGGAGCAGGAGTTCTCCGCCGACGACGGCCGCACCTGGGAACACAACTGGACCATGGACTTCACCCGAACCGGGCGGGCCGGCGCATGAGCATCGTCGGACCCCGGCAGTACACCCTGCGTCCCGGAGCCCGGGAATCGCTGATCGAGCTGTTCGAGCGCGAGTTCGTGACCGGCCAGCAGGCGGTCGGCATCACCGTCGGCGGCCGGTTCCGCGACCTGGACGACCCGAACCGCTTCGTCTGACTGCGTTCGTTCCCCGAGATGGCGCGCCGTCGGCGCTCGCTGGAGGCCTTCTACACCGGCCCGGTCTGGCGGGAGCACCGAGAGGCGGCCAATGCCACCATGACCGACAGCGACGACGTCCTGCTGCTGCGCGGACCCGGCTTTCACGCCCGCGCCCGGCGCCCGCGAGGTGCTCGCGACCGTCTGTCATCCGTCCGCGGCGACAGCCTTCGACGGGTACGCCGCCCGGCACCTGAACTCGCGCCACGCGCTGCACCGCACCGAGCACTCCGAGAATGACTAGCCGCGCCTGCCGGTCCGCACCGGGGAGGACGTCAGGCTCTGGTTCGGCCCGGCGCAATCACCGCCTTGGCCGAGCCGCAGGCTTCGGCTCGAACCGGTGACGACCTGAGTCCTGTCCGGCGGATCCGGCCTGGCCCCTACCGCGCCTCGGCGCAGGGCCGTCACACCCGAAGTGGAAGCATCCAGATCGCGCAGCGGGACCAGTCCAGCTCTCCGCGGGCGCCGAGTTCGTCGAGGACCAGGCGGTGGAGCGTGGCCCACTCCCTGGCCCTCGACGCACTCGGAAAACCGCCGGTGGGCGGTCGCGCCGGAGGGTCCGAACGAGGCCGCCGGCAGCTGCTGCCAGGTTTCTTACTCTCGCGATCGTGTGCACAAATCTCTCGCCCCGCTGATGTGGCTGGAGGCGCTGGTCAGCGCTGGCTCTTGATCTCGCCCAGCGTCTGCTCGACCGGGCCCGCCAAAATGTCGAAAAGGCCGTAGCGGTTCCGCATCTCGCGGATCGTGGGTTCGGAGAATGTGCGATCCTCCTCACCCACCGGCGCGATGACCGGCGCCACGTCTGCACCATGTTGACCAAAGCGCCAATAGGTAGTGACGCGTCGGTGTTGTCTCGTGTAATGATCGATCGCATTATTTTCTTGCATCGGAGCCGTTTGGACGATGACGTCGTTCTCTTCACGTCCTGCCTTCACCCAACGGGGCAGATCAACGCCCCTCCACGAGTATCCAGGCGTTCCGAAATTTCCCATAACGAGCTTGTCTTTACGCGCGAGACTCAGGGTTGCATAGAAGGTCAGCTTTTCGAAATTCGTATCGATGGGAAGTTCAACAATGGTTCGCGTGAGCGACTCGCCTTTCGCCTCGACCCAGTTTCCGGCGGGAATCCATGGCTGGGCCGCTACCAGCTGGCCGGGCTGGTAGACCTCTCTGCGGGTAAGCGGGTGCTTCTCCCGGTACATGGCCCATTGCTCGGCCCCTTGGCGCCACTTCGAGGCGGTCACGTCCGTCTGGGTCACCGTCACGTCCTCTCCCATGGCATGGAACTCGGTACCCAGCACATAGAAACTCACATCGCTGTGGTTCACGAGCTTGATGTCGACCGGCACGGAGAACGCCTTGCGGTCCGCACTGAGCACCGGCTTGCCCACGTCCAGCTGTACGAGAGGGGCGACATCTCGCCGGTTCGGCTGAAAAAGGTACTGATAGCTGAAATTGGCGACCGCCACAATCGTGGAGACAAGGAGTGCCGCAGCCACCCGCTTCGGAGTGGGGATCTCATCCAGTCTCCGCCACACCAGGATGACAGCCAATAGCGAACCCACGCTCAGCGCAATGGACAGGACCATGTAGCTGACCCTCTCGCCGTCGTTCCATGTCCGAAACGCGAGCAAGACGTTCGTCAACAACGCCACGCCGGTACTTCCCAGCGCGACCACTCCGAAGTTGGATACCGGCCCTCGGACCCAACAGTCCATGACCGCAGCAACACCCACGACCATGATGAGGGCCGCCAGCATGAGGGCCACTCCGGTGACATAGCCCGGGAAAGTCAGACTGTCCCTGAAGTCCTTGAAGCCGCACCAACCCACCGGTAGCGCCGTCAGGAGCAGGACCAGTACAACCCAGGCCATTTCCGCCCGTGAGTATTTGGATTTCGTAAGGCCGCGTCGTACCATCACGTGCGCGCCGGACTGGGACCCCGAGTCGGACTCTAATGAATTCGTCACATTATCACCTCCTGGCCATGCGCCGGATTTTGATCATTATGCCCCCAGCTGATCCACCTGGCCACTATCCGCATTCCGCCTGTCGGCCTAAACTTATTGAATCTTGGAGAGCAGCAGGAGTACTCCAGAAACAGGCAATAGCGCTCGGCGAGCGCGATCTGACGGTTGGAGGCTCGTCGACTGATCACCCCGTCGGGTGGTTGTCTTATTTGGTGAGGCGGCGGCAGATGAGGACTGCGGCTACGCCGACGAAGGCAAGGAAGTGTTCAGCCTTGCGTTCGTACCGGCGGTGGAGCCGACAGCAGCCGGCGAGCCAGGACATGGTCCTCTCGACGACCCATCGCTCCAGCCCGGCCTGGGCTGGGTCGGCGCTGGGCGGCGACGAGTTGGGCCATGCGCGGCGTCGTAGCCGGCGTCGAAGACGATCAGGATGTCCGGCGTCGGCGTTCGGCGTTGTCCTCCTCCTGATCGGGTCCTGATCGCGCAGGAGGGGGCGGCTGGCTCTTCTCCGGTGGGGCACGACCAGGCCGGTGCCCAGGTAGGCGCCGTCCGCGATCACCGTCGTTCCGGCCCCCCTGGCGGGCAGGTCCGACTCCCGATCCCGTCGAGGAGGCAGGCTAGGCCGAACTCGAAGGAATAGTCGAAGCCGTGGTCCTCGGCCTCGACGACCCGGCGGGCGAACTGCGGGTAGGCGCCGCTCTCGACGATCCGGTGGATGTACGGGCTGACGCTGTCGCGCCACTGCTCCTCGGTCATGCCAGTGCGGCGCTGTGCCTCCTGCTCGGCGAGTTCACGGGAGACGACGCCGATGACATAGTCGAAGACCAGCGAGACGACGTCGGAGGCCAGGGTGATGTCCTCGGTCACCGCGCCGGCCGCGACGAGCGCGTGGTCCATCTGCCGCAGCGAGTTGGGGCCGAGGGCGGGGCGGGTTGCCAGCACGCTGCCCAGCCACGGGTGGCGCAGCAGTGCGGCTCGCTGCCCACGCGCGACGTCGGCCAGGTCTGTGCGCCAGTTCCCGGTGAGCGGCTTCGGCGCCGCCACCGCCCGCGCGGTGTCGATCATGAGCTCCAAGAGCTCGTCGCGACCAGCCACGTACCGGTAGAGCGAGGTGGTGCCCGACCGGAGGTCGCCGGCGACGCGGCGCATGGAGAGCGCGTCCAGTCCTTCGGCGTCGGCGATGCCGATCGACACCTCCACGATTCGCTCGATGCTCAGCACCTGCCGCTTGGGGGCGTGCCGTTCCTTGCTCCAGACCAGCGCGGGAGCTGACTTCTCTTCGGCCATGGCGCCCATCATACTCACGTGGGCACAGTGTTCCCACATGAGGGACCATCGTTCCCGCCAAGAGGGGGAAGCCGTGTCAGAGTCCGAGGTTTTGATCGTCGGCGGCGGTACCGTCGGCCTGAGCGCAGCGGTGTTCCTGGCCCCACCACGGGGTCCGGGTCCATCTGGTGGAGCGGGAGGCCGGTCCTCAGATCCACCCCCGGGCCACCGGCGTGGGCATGCGGACGGTGGAGCTGCTGCGTGAGGTCGGCCTGGACCGCGCGGTGAACGAGGCCGCCGTCGACATGGCCGCGAGCAGTCTGGGCAAGATCAGCGCAGAAACGCTGGCGGCCGCCGCGCTGCCCGCTCGTCCCGTCCAACCCGCCGGCGTCGGCCCGGCCGAGCAGCCGCTCCACACGCCCGCCGCGCTGCGTGGCACGTGCCTGCAGAACCGCCTGGACGCGGTCCTGCTGCCGGCGGCCCGCCAACGCGGCGCGCGGGTGGCGCCCGGGGTCACCGGCGGGGCAAGGACCGGCAAGCAGGGAGCGGCGACCCGGACGGGTCTCGCCCACCGCCCACGTCGAAATGCGCCCAAGACATCGCAGTCTCGGTCTTCGACACCCCCCCCCCCCCCACCCCACTCCCCCCTGCCCGCCGACCCGGTAGCCGCCCCCCTGGGCGAGCCCGCCTGGGTCTGT